>JANNNQ010000079.1:0-4385 GCA_031398625.1 Pseudomonadota bacterium | reverse complement strand
GCCGCTGGCGCCGCGGTGGCCGATCACGAGTGGAGACAGTGGGGTCATCTGCTGCACGGGCGGGACCATACAGGCTGTCAGCGCCAAACCCAACAGGACGGAGGCCAGGGTTCGTTGCTTCATGTTCATGGGGATGCACGCTCCGACTGCTTGCCTGATGTCGTGGACGATGCGCCAGGACCGTCGTCGACGCTAGACGGTCTTCGTTGCAGCGTGATTGCGGCTGCCCGCCTCGTTGCCTGAAGCTGGCCCCATTTGCTCCCCGGCGGCCCGGAGTCGTAGCATCTCCCCAGTGTTCCGGATATCCGGGGTTCGCCAGAGGAGAGAGTCATGGACATCGATATCGGCATCAGGAAGAAGGACCGCGAGGCCATCGCGGAAGGTTTGTCGCGGCTGCTGGCGGACACCTATACGCTCTATCTCAAGACCCACAACTTCCATTGGAACGTGAAGGGCCCGATGTTCCAGACGCTCCACCTCATGTTCGAGACGCAGTACACCGAACTCGCCCTGGCAGTGGACCTGATCGCGGAACGCATCCGTTCGCTCGGCTTTCCGGCACCGGCGACCTACAAGCAGTTTGCAGCGCTGTCCTCGATCAAGGAGACAGACGGCGTGCCGGCAGCCACCACCATGATCAAGCTGCTTGTCGAGGGCCAGGAAGCCGTTGCCAAGACGGCCCGTTCGGTGTTCCCCGTGGTCGACAAGGCCAATGACGAGCCGACCGCCGACCTGCTGACGCAGCGCATGCAGGTGCACGAAAAGACTGCCTGGATGCTGCGCAGCCTGCTCGAGAAATAGCAGGCGCGCTACCCAACCCGAGTTCAGACGAGCGTGTGGAAGACCTTCTGCACATCCTCGTCCTGCTCCAGCTTGTCGATGAGTGCGAGCACTTCCGTCGCCTGCTCCTCAGGCAGTTCGACAGGGGTCATGCAGACATACTCCTGCTCGGCGGACAGTGGCGTGATGTTGCGGTCTTCCAGCGCCTTCTGCAGGTGACCGAACTCGGCGAAATCGCAGCGGATGACGAGTTGGGGTTCACCCTTTTCGCCGGTGCTCTCGCCCATCTCGTCCAGCCCATGGTCGATGAGATACAGCTCGAGGTCATCGGCATCGATGCCTTCCGGGTTCAGGCGGAACACTCCCATCTTGCGGAACTGGAAGCTGACGCTGCCGCTGCTGCCGAGGTTGCCGCCATGCTTCGCGAAGGCATTGCGCACGTTGCCGACGGTGCGCACCGGATTGTCGGTGGCGGTCTCGACCAGCACCGCCACGCCATGGGGTGCATAGCCTTCGTACAGGACTTCCTGGTAGTTGGCGGCCTCCTTGCCGGACGCACGGCGAATGGCTGCTTCGACCTTGTCCTTCGGCATGTTCACCGAACGCGAGTTCTGTACGGCGCGGCGCAGGGCAGGGTTCGACGAAGGGTCGGGGCCCCCCGCCTTGACGGCGATGCTGATTTCCTTCGCGATGCGCGCGAACTGCTTCGCCATGCGGTTCCAGCGCGCGAACATCGCATGCTTGCGGACTTCGAATATGCGGCCCATGGGGCGGGTTTCCGGTAAGGGTGGAGAGGCGTTCAGGTGATCGGCGAAACGCCGAACACGAGACGGTGCAGGACCAGGATGACGGCCAGGTAGATCAAGACGCCGACGATGATGGCGGAAGCATCGTTGAAACGGGGGATCGGGATCACCGGGGTCGGGCGCGGTGGCCGCGCCTGCAACGAGATCTGCAGCGCACTGGCCCAGATGAACAGCGATCCGAACAGCAGCAGATCCGCCAGCATGCCATTCGCCAGCAGATGGGCTGCGGCCCAGAGACGCACGGCAATCAGCATCGGGTGCTTGAACTTCGCCTTGATCTTGCCGGGGATGTACGCCGCCAGCAGCAGCGGAAAGACCGGCAGCGTGATGAGCAACGCGAGTGCGCGCAAGCCTGCCGGAGGCACATAGAGCAGCACGGGCTCGTAGCGGGCCGCCGCATAGCCCATCACGATGAGGATCAGTCCGGCGAGACTGACCAGCGAATACAAGCCTTTCCAGCTGCCTGCGCCCAAGCGGGCCAGCATCCCGTCGCGCCAGCCCGGCGCCACCATGGACAGCGAATGTACCCCGAGGAACAGCACCAGACCCACGATCAGCAGAACCATCTCCACACTCCAGGCAATCCGGCTCGCCATGCGGGCCGCATGATACCGATCAACGTCAATGAAGTGCCTTGGTAGATCAGCTGCAGCCCGTTGAGGAACAGGCCGATTTCCGAAATCCGGTAGAACACCCCTTGGTTGACGTGGGCCTGCAGCCAGCGGCCGAGGTGGACGCCGAGGGGCACGACAGGGACCAGCACCAGGCTTGCGAGCAGGTTGTCCGCGGAGAACTGTCCGAGCCATGCATACGGAACCAGCTTCACCGCGTTGACCACGAGGAAGAAGAAACTGATGGTCGCGACGAACGTGGCCTTGGGCAGCTGTTGCGGCAGCATGTAGACCATGAGAGGCGGGCCGCCGGCATGAGCCATGAAACTCGTGAGGCCCGACATCGCGCTCCAGAATCCGCCCTTGAGCCGCGAGAGGGTCGCCACGTGCTGCCGGGCTGCCACGCGGAACCAGCTGTTGAGCGTGAAGGCCACGGCGATGACGCCGACGAGGATCAGCACCGCATCGTCGCTCAAGGTCCCGAAAAGTAGCGTGCCCGCCGCAATGCCGATGAGTGCACCGGGAATCATGATCCGCAGATTGGCGCGGTCCCACGTGCCCCAGTACACGCGGACCCCCCACCAGTCGATCACGCAGAGCAGCGGCAGGATGATGGCCGCTGCCTGGACGGGTGACATCGTCAGCGCCATCAGCGGCACACCCAGCGACCCGAAGCTGCCTGCGAAACCGCCCTTGGCAACCCCGAGCAACAGGATGGCGGGGATCGCGACGAGGTAGAAATGCGGGTCGGAAAGCAGGGCCGGCACGATCATCATGTCAGGCGCCGAAGAGTGCGGTTCGAGGGAACATGCGGGCCTGTGGCGCTTTGATGTCTGGCGGGGAATGCCGGCCGGCTGCAGGCGGCCGCATTGTCGCACAGGCTTGCCGGAATCCATTCCGGGATTCCCGGTGCTGTAGCGTTTTTCCTTGCGCCGGAGCGGGCTGGCGCGCTATTAACCGGCGGTCCCCACGACCGCTACCCGGAAGAGACTGAACCATGAGCGCCCCCGAAAACGACATAGAGATGCCCGCGTCGCGCCGCCAGATCGTCACCCTGCAGGGTCATATCCTTCAGCAGCAGGCGAAGCACCCCGGCGCGACCGGCGCCTTCTCCTGGATCCTGTCCGCACTGTCCATCTCGGCCAAGATGATTGCCTCGCAGGTGCGACGGGCGCGCCTCGAGGATGTGTTGGGCGGCGTGGGCAACCAGAACGTCCAGGGTGAGCAGCAGCAGAAGCTCGACGTCATCGCGAACGACATCCTGCTGCGCACGCTGAGTGGTCGTGACGGCGTTGCGATCGTGGCCTCGGAGGAAAACGAGGAACCCGTGATCCTCCGCGACGAGCAGGAAGGCGAGCGCAAGTACTGCGTGCTGTTCGATCCGCTCGACGGCTCCTCCAATCTCGACGTCTGCGGCGCCGTGGGCACCATCTTCAGCATCCTGCGCGAGGATCGCCGCGTGCTGCGCCACCAGGATTCGCTGCTGCAGCCGGGCATACACCAGGTCGCTGCCGGCTATGTGCTGTACGGTTCCTCCACGGTATTCACGCTGACGCTGGGTACGGGCGTCGACTTGTTCGTCCTCGATCCGGCGATCGGCGCGTTCGTCCGCGTCGAACAGCAGATGCGGATCCCCAAAGCCAATAAAAGCTATTCGCTGAACGAAGGCAATCGCCTGACGTTCCCCGAGGGCTACCAGCGTTACCTGCACTGGGTGCAGGAGCACGGCTATTCAAGCCGCTACGCGGGAGCCATGGTGGGCGACGTGCATCGCATCCTGCTGCAGGGTGGCGTCTTCATGTATCCGCCGACGAAGAAGGCGCCGCAGGGCAAGCTCCGGCTGATGTACGAAGCCAACCCGATGGGGATGATCGTCGAGCAGGCTGGTGGCAAGGCCCTGGCGGCGCCCGGCCAGCGCATCCTCGAAGTCCAGCCCACCGGCATCCACCAGCGCACGCCGGTCATCATGGGCAGCCCTGATGAAGTCGATCTGGTCGTTGAGCAGTTGCAAAAGTAAGGAAGGGCGTGTCGGTGCCGCAAGTCCGGGTCAGGACCGCGCACGATTCCTTGCTGCTTTGCTTTCCCTGCTGCGCATCAAGTCCAGGGTGGCAATCCGTAGCCACCCGCGATGCGGGCGAGATACATCTCGCTGCGAATCACCGCATCGCCCCTGTAGCTGCTTCGGCAA
>JANNNQ010000068.1:0-1888 GCA_031398625.1 Pseudomonadota bacterium | reverse complement strand
ATCATGCCATCCGGTCCCATGAGAGGTCCGCGATCGGTCACGGTGAACCCGAGTACGCGGGTGTAGAAATCCTCCATGCGTGCGATGTCATGGACAAAGAAGCCGACGTGGCTGAAGTTGAGGCCTTCTCGCAGCATGTTCTGATCCCCGACAAGAGTCGTCATTCGCCCGTGAGTATACGCCCTCGACCCGGTTATCATCCTCACCATGCAGGCAACTTCCCTCCATGCACGGCCAGGCGAGCAGCATGACTTCGACGTCGCGATCGTCGGCTGTGGTCCTGCCGGCGCGGCGCTTGCGAACCTGCTTGGCCGGCAAGGCGCTTCCGTGCTCGTCATCGAGCGCAATCCGGGTATCCCGGCTATTCCGCGCGCCGTGCATATCGATGGCGAAACGATGCGTGTGTTCCAGGCCATGGGACTGGGAGCAAACATGCTGGGCATCATGCGACCGGGCGGTGGCATGCACTGGGTAGATGCGGCGGGAGACACCCTGCTGGTTCGAACTGGCCTCGTCGGGCTTGGGAACCAGGGATGGCATAACGACTATTATCATCATCAGCCCCAGATGGAGGCTGTATTGCGGGACGGTTTCCGTCGTTATCCAAATGTCGTGCTCCGCGAGCGTACCGAGCTCAAGGAACTGCATCAGGATGAGGGAGGCGTCACGCTCGCGACCTGGGATCATGTCCGTGCCCAGGCCGGGACGATTCACTGCCGCTATGTAGTCGGGTGCGACGGAGCGCGCTCCACGGTACGGCAATGGGTCGGCGAGCGCTTCGAGGATCTCGGCGACCATCAGGCCTGGCTGGTTGTCGATGGCGTGCTCGACCACCCGCTCGACTTGCCGGAATACACGGTGCAGCACTGCGATCCGGCCAGGCCATCAACATCGATCTACGTGCATCCCTTGAGACGGCGGTGGGAACTGATGCTGCTGCCAGGGGAGGATCCGCGCGCACTCATCGAGCCTGAGACAGTCTGGAAGTTACTCGAGCGCTGGGTCAAGCCATCACAGGCGACGCTCGAGCGCGCGACAACCTATGTGTTTCATTCACTCATCGCCGAACGCTGGCAGAACGGACGTATTTTTCTGGCCGGTGATGCAGTTCACCAGACACCCCCCTTTCTGGGGCAGGGTCTTTGTGCCGGCATGCGTGATGTCGCCAATCTGGCCTGGAAACTCGGGGCCGCGCTTCGCCATCCCGAGACGGCGGAGGCGTTGCTGGCGACGTATGGCCCCGAGCGCACCCCGCACGCACGCGAGTTTGTCGCATTGGCGGTGGAAGTGGGACGCGTCATCCAGGTCACGGATGTCGAAGAGGCTGCGCTGCGCAATGTGCGCCTGCAAGCGCAGGGGCTGAAGTTCGCCTTTCCGACGCCGCAACTCGGACCCGGCATCCATCGTCCGGGGGGCGGTGTCCGGGGCAGGGTGTTCCTGCAGCCGCAACTACCGGATGGCCGCTGGCTCGACGACTGCGTGGGCCAGCAGTTCGCGGTGTTGATGACTGCCGAAGCGGCATTGCAAGCGGACTCTACCCTGCGTAACCGGGTCGCAGCGCTGGGCATCGTCTTGATCGAGGATGGCGGGCCGAGAGTGCAGAGCTGGTTGGAGCAGCAGCAGGCCATCGCTGTGGTGGTGAGGCCTGATCGCTACGTTTACGATGTGTGTGACAACCTGCAGGCACTGGACACCGCCTTGTCGGATCTGGCCCGCTGGTTGACAGGATGAGACAACGGTTTTTCCGTGTTTTAACCTGCAAGGAAAAACGCAGTGCACTGGCTGTTCCCCACAAGGCCCCGCTCGGACGCGTCATGCCGCCGTCACCTTGACGCAACATACTGGATTGAATCATGAGCGATGCAAACGATCCCCGGTACTTCGGCAA
>JANNNQ010000075.1:0-7323 GCA_031398625.1 Pseudomonadota bacterium | reverse complement strand
CCTCTCACCACCACTTCTCCCGCCTTGAGAAAACTTCACAGTGGCAAGGACGGTTTTGCAACCTGTCTGTGGGTACCCTTCACGCCCGGCCCGAGGCCGGGTTTTCATTCGTCAATGGAGGGGGAATTCATGAACAGACTTCAGCGTATCGTGGCAGCGGGTGTGCTGCTCGCGGGTGCACCGCTTGCGTATTTCGCTTTGGCACAGGCAGGGCAGCCTGCTGGCGCCCCGCCCGCACAGCCGACCGGCCCGGTCGGTTTCTTCATCACCAGCAAGGGCCCGGGCAAGGGCGGCGATCTCGGCGGTCTGGCCGGGGCGGACGCGCATTGCCAGGCGCTTGCCTCGTCGGTGAACGCAGGCAATCGCACCTGGCATGCGTATCTCAGCACCCAGGCAGCGAGTGGCCAGCCGGCCGTCAACGCCCGCGACCGTATCGGTACGGGACCCTGGTTCAACGCAAAGGGCCAGCTCGTGGCGCAGAACGTGGCGGACCTGCACGGGGACACCGTCCGTGATCGCAACCAGATCAACAAGGATGGCGCACTGAACGAGAAGGGCGAGATCGTCAGCGGCCGCGGTGACACGCCAAACCGTCACGATATCCTCACCGGTTCGCAGTCCGATGGACGTGCGTGGCCGGCGGGCGAAGATCGCACCTGCCGCAACTGGACCAGCAGCGGGGAAGGCAGCGCCACGGTCGGGCATCATGACCGCACCGGCGGTGGCAACACGTCCTGGAACCAGGCGCACAATTCGCGCGGCTGCAGCCAGGAAAACCTGGTGAGCACCGGCGGCGACGGGTTGCTGTACTGCTTCGCGATCAACTGATCGATAGCTGTTCGAAACCACGGCGGTGGCTGCGTGAGCGGTCGCCGCCGTCTGCTTTTGTAGAGGGACAAGATGGCGGACCTGCCCGGCATCATCGATTTCGCAACAGCGAGCGGTTCTTGGGAGCGGTCGCAGCCCGCGGCGGATCGCCTCATTGCGGGCAACCCCGCCCAGACCGTGCAGAACCTGTTCAGCGATGACTCGAACCAGTTCTTTGCCGGATGCTGGGAGAGCACCCCGGGCACATGGCGGGTCCGCTACACCGAGAACGAGTTCTGCCACCTGCTTGCAGGCCGGATTCGGATCGCCGATGAGGCAGGGAACAGCTGGACCTTCGCGGCAGGCGCCAGTTTCGTCGTGCCTGCGGGTTTCATTGGCATCTGGGAAGTGATCGAACCTGCCCGAAAGCTGTACGCGATCTTTGCAGCCCGGGCCTGAACTGCCTGATCTTGGGGCGGGGGGTGGTACTTTCTGCACCACCGATGTGCAAAAAACCCCATTTAGTTAAACTCCAGCCGCCTTGAATCCAGATTGGCCACGGACCAGTACCCGGGACCAGAAGTGGCTGGAATACGCGAAAAAACTAGGTTTGGCGCTGTCGGTCGACATGGCGGCTGCGATCGGGTGCCTTTCCCGTCGCGCACCCCGCACCCGAGCATTCCACTGGCATGCTTGCTGCATATCCCTCGGCCAGACCGGCGCACCCACTATGTAGCTTTTTAGCATCAGTGTTTTGCTGTATTGCAAAAACACTGGTAAAGTCCCGGCCGCTCGACGAATCCATTGATGGCACGACGAGTAACTTTTTTACCACACCTAAGGGGTTGTTATGAGAAACGTGAAGATCCTTGCGGCGGCTGGCTTGCTGTCGATGGCTGGCATCGCCCAAGCCGACGTTACCGGCACTGCGACGATCACTACCGACTACGATTTCCGCGGTTTTACGCAATCTGCCAACGACGTGGCCTTGCAGGCCTCGATTGACTATGCGTCAGAAGGTGGCTGGTACGCCGGCATCTGGGGCAGCAACATTGGCTACTTCAGCGACTTCGACGCCATTCTGGGCGCCAACAACCGTTTTGCGCAGACTGAGATCGATCTTTACACCGGGTTCAAGGGCACTGCAGGCGACCTGGGTTGGGATGCCGGCATTGTGTACTACGCTTATCCGAACGCCTCCGACCTGAATTATGTCGAGATCTACGGCAAGCTGTCTTTCAGCATTCTCAGCGCCGGGTTGTACTACAGCGACGATTTCGGCGGTCTGGATGGTGCACCGAACGGCGGTGTGAATTCGCTCTTTGCGGACAGCAACCCAACCGCGGCCGGCAACCAGGCGGTAGCGACGGGTGAGTCTTTCTACCTCTATGGAGATCTGAACATTCCCGCCGGACCGCTGGTTATCGGTCTGCACGCGGGCTACAGCGATGGCGACGGCATTGAAGGGTTGCTGAACTATCTCACCTCTCCCTACGCCAATGAGAGTTCGTACATGGATTACTCGGTTGGCTTGTCCTATCCGGTAAGCAACTTCACCCTTGGCATGAAGTGGGTTGCCACGGATGCGGGTGATCGCGGTTCGGACGATCGGTTCCTGCTGACGTTCAGCACGGCTTTCCCCTGGGCTGAATAATCCCGCGGATTGCTCTTTGAGCTAATGAAGCCCCGGACTGCGCAAGCGGTCCGGGGCTTTCTTTTGGGCTGGATTCAAGGCGCGCGCAGCACGTCGGCGAGAATGCCGAAGAGCTGGTCGATGTGCTGCTTCTCGATGATGAGCGGCGGTGACAGGGCGATGATGTCCCCGGTCACGCGGACCAGCAGGCCGCGTTCGAAGGCTGCCTTGAACACGCTGAAGGCGCGGGCGCCTGGCTTGCCGGCGATCGGTTCCAGCTCGATCCCTGCGATCAGGCCGAGGTTGCGGACATCGATGACGTGCGGCAGGCCTCGCAGCGAATGGGCCGCTTCCTGCCAGTAGGACGCGAGCTCGGCAGCACGGGTCAGCAGGCCTTCATCCCGGTAGATCCTCTGCGTCGCGAGTCCGGCCGCGCAGGCCACGGGATGCCCGGAATACGTGTAGCCATGGAAGAGTTCAATGGCGCCTTCAGGGCCTGCCATGAACGCGTCGTACACGTGCTCGCGAGCGAAAACGGCCCCCATTGGAATCGCCCCGTTGGTGAGGCCTTTCGCAGCGGTGAGCAGGTCAGGCAGCACGTCGAAATACTGGGCGCCGAACGGTTGTCCGAGGCGGCCGAAGCCGGTGATCACTTCATCCAGGATCAGCAGGATCCCGTGTTTGTCACACACCTCGCGCACCCGCTTGAGGTAGCCCCGTGTGGGCAGAATGACTCCCGCCGATCCCGAGACAGGCTCGACAATCACCGCCGCGATGTTCGAGGCGTCATGCAACTGGACGATCCGCTCGAGGTCGTCGGCGAGGTGTGTGCCCCATTCCGGCAAGCCCTTCGAGAAGGCATTGTGCGTGAGGTCCAGCGTGTGGGGCAGATGATCGACGCCCGTCAGCATGCCGCCAAAAGACTTGCGGTTGTTGACCATCCCGCCGACGGAGATGCCGCCGAAGCCGACACCGTGATAGCCCTTCTCGCGCCCGATGAAGCGCTGCCGCGTGCCCTCGCCGCGGGCGCGGTGATACGCAAGCGCGATCTTGAGGGCCGTATCAACCGACTCGGAACCGGAGTTGGTGAAGAACACGCGGTTGAGGTCGCCCGGAGTGAGCGCCGTCAGTTGGTCGGCGAATTCAAACACGGCTGGATGTCCCATCTGGAAAGTGGGCGCGAAATCCATCGTATCGAGCTGCCGGCTGACGGCGGCCGTGATTTCCTTGCGGCCATGACCCGCGTTGACGCACCACAGTCCGGCGACGCCATCGAGGATCTGCCGCCCGTCAGCGGTCCAGTAGTGCATGCCTTCGGCACGCGCGAGCAGCCGCGGCGATTCCTTGAACTGGCGGTTGGCCGTGAACGGCATCCAGAACGCTTCGAGCTCCGGATGAGGGTGGGCGGTGACCGGAGGCGTGGCGGTTGCGGCTTTCATGGCGGTTCCCTTGTTGGATGCCGGTAGCGGCCCGATGATAAGTAAATTCAACATGCCGCTCAATTGGCGCTGTGTTTTTCGGGCAAATCCCGCTGGGCGCAGGCTCTGGCTGTCTAATATACTCAACGAACCACAGGAGATCGTTGCATGGCCATCGATGTCGGGGTTCATCTGAAGGCGGTTCGCACCCTTCACGGCCTGTCACAGCGGGAGCTCGCCAAACGGGCTGGTGTGACCAACGGGCTCATATCACTGATCGAGCAGAACCGCGTCAGTCCCTCCGTCAGTTCCCTCAAGAAGGTCCTGGACGGCATCCCGATGTCGCTCGCGGACTTCTTCACGCAGGAAAACATCGCGGAACCGGAAGTGTTTTTTCCGAAGGAGGAACTGGCTGATATCGCCACAGGCCTGGTGTCGATGAAGCTGGTGGGTGCCAGGCGTCCGAATCGGGCGATGGCCATCCTCCATGAGGTCTATGCGCCCGGATCCGACACGGGCGATGACATGCTGAGCCATCGCGGCGAGGAGGGCGGCATTGTGTGTCGGGGGCAAATCGAACTTACCATCGGCACCCAGTCGCGTATCCTCGGTCCCGGAGACGGGTATTACTTTGCGAGCAGCACACCCCACCGGTTCCGCAACCTGGGGGCCGAGGTCTGCGAGCTCGTGAGTGCCTGTACACCGCCTTCCTTCTAGCCGGTATCCATCATGTCCCAAGCTGCAACTGCAACCGATTGGCGTACCCGCGCGCGGCAACTGTCCATCCGCACGCAGGCATACATCGACGGCCGGTATGTCGACGCCGCGTCCGGTGCGACTTTTGACTGCATCAGCCCCATCGATGGCCGGCTGCTCGGCAAAGTGGCTGCCGCGCAGGAAGCGGACGTGGAGCGTGCAGTCCGTTCCGCGCGGGCCGCCTTCGATAGTGGACGCTGGTCGCAGCTCGCGCCTGCGGCGCGCAAGCGGGTCCTGCTCCGGTTCGCGGAGCTGATTCGCGAGCATGGCGAGGAACTCGCACTGCTGGAAACGCTGGATGTCGGCAAGCCGATCACCGACAGCCTGCGCGTCGATGTTCCGGCTGCCGCCCGCTGCATCGCGTGGTACGCGGAAGCGGTCGACAAGCTGTATGACGAGATAGCGCCGACGGGTCCTCAAGCGCTGGCAATGATCACGCGCGAGCCGGTGGGGGTGGTCGGAGCAATCGTGCCGTGGAATTTCCCGCTGATCATGGCGGCCTGGAAACTGGGGCCGGCGCTCGCGGCCGGCAACTCGGTCATCCTCAAGCCTTCCGAGAAATCGCCGCTGACGGCGATCCGCGTTGCCGAGCTGGCCTCACTGGCCGGTTTGCCGGACGGAGTGCTGAACGTGTTGCCCGGTCAAGGTGATCCGGCGGGCAAGGCGCTCGCACTGCATGGGGATGTCGACTGCATTGCCTTTACCGGGTCGACGGCAACCGGCAAGCGCATGCTGGAGTTCGCCGGCCAGTCGAACATGAAGCGCGTATGGCTCGAGTGCGGTGGCAAGTCTCCGAACATCGTCATGGCGGATGCCCCGGATCTCGACCGCGTAGCAGAAGCGGCTGCGGCGGCGATCTTCTTCAACCAGGGCGAAATGTGTTCGGCCGGGTCACGCCTGCTCGTGCACGAATCGATCAAGGACGAGTTGCTCGAAAAGGTCATCAACCTGGCGGCGAGATACCAGCCGGGCGATCCGCTCGACCCACAGACCACGCTCGGCGCCATCGTCGATGATCTGCAGATGCGGCGCGTGCTCGGCTACATCGACACCGGCCGTTCCGAAGGGGCAATCGTCCGGGCGGGCGGCACGCAGGTGAAGCAGGAGTCGGGTGGCTACTATGTGCAGCCAACCGTCTTCGACCAGGTGGCGGGTTCGATGACGATTGCCCGCGAGGAAATTTTCGGTCCGGTGCTGACAACACTGACCTTCAAGGATGCGGCGGACGCCATTCGCCTCGGCAACGACGTGATCTATGGGCTCGCTGCTGCCGTCTGGTCGCGCGACATCACCACGGCCCACCGCGTAGCGCGCGCCTTGCGCTCCGGAGTGGTCTACGTGAACTGCTACGACGCAGACGACATCACCGTGCCGTTCGGCGGCTTCAAGCAGTCGGGCACCGGGCGCGACAAGTCGCTGCATGCCTTCGACAAGTACACCGAACTGAAAACCACCTGGGTGGATTTGAGCCCATGAAAGTCACCGTTGCCGCCACGCAGTTTGCCTCGACTCCGGATCGCGCGGGGAACCTCGAGATTGCCGGGTCGCTCGTCCGCCAGGCCGCGGAGCAGGGCGCGAACGTGATCCTGATCCAGGAACTGTTCGAGACGCCGTACTTCTGCATCGAACATGACACGCGATATTTCGACCTCGCGCTGCCGATCAACGAGAATCCTGCGGTGCGCCGCTTTGCCGAGCTGGCGCGCGAACTCGATGTCGTGTTGCCCGTGAGCGTGTTCGAACGGGCTGGCAATGCGTATTACAACAGTGTCGCGATGCTCGATGCGGGCGGCGAGCTGCTCGGGATATATCGCAAGGCGCACATCCCGGAAAGCCCGGGCTACCACGAGAAGTTCTATTTTTCGCCTGGCGATACCGGGTTCCGGGTGTGGCCGACGCGCTTCGGGCGGATCGGAGTGGGGATCTGCTGGGACCAGTGGTTTCCCGAATCCGCACGAGTGATGGCGCTGCAAGGGGCGGAGATCCTGCTCTATCCCACCGCGATCGGTGCGGAGCCCCAGGATCCCTCGATTGATTCACGCGATCACTGGCAGCGAACCATGCAGGGGCATGCTGCCGCGAACATCATGCCGCTCATCGCGTCGAATCGCATCGGCACGGAGCGCGGTGGCAGGTGGAGCGTGACCTACTATGGCTCTTCATTCATTGCAGATCACACGGGTGCGATAGTGAAGACTGCGGATCGTTCGACCGAGTCCCTCCTCACGGCGACTTTCGATCTGGTTGCCATCAACGAGTACCGGCGTTCGTGGGGCGTGTTCCGCGACCGGCGGCCGGAGCTGTATGGCCCATTGCTGACCCTGGACGGCGATGCCTAGTGCGGTTCTTTGCCACCTGCCCGCCGGGCATCGCCGACCTGCTCGTTACCGAACTGACGGAGCTGGGCGCGACACAGACGAAGGAAATGAAAGCGGGAGTGCACTTCGAGGGCACGCTTGAGACCGCCTATCGCGCCTGCCTGTGGTCGCGCCGATTCCCTTCGTAGCGCCCGATGCAGTTGCCGGCCGCGTCGAGCCGCGCCTCCATGCCGGCGTCGCGCATCCAGCCGAGCACCAAGGCGTTTGCAGCGGCCTGCTCGCGCGACAGGTACACGCGCGTCAGGCCGCCGGCCAGTTCCGAGTGTCGGGCGAGTTCCTCGCAGCGCTGCATGATGCGGCTTGGGTCGAGCATGCCGCCAGAATATACTAG
>JANNNQ010000033.1:0-2087 GCA_031398625.1 Pseudomonadota bacterium | reverse complement strand
GTCCAGTGCCGCACCAAAGGCCTGACACATGAACGCACTCGATCACACGTCCCACGGCCAGAAAACCACTTGCACCCCTGGGGGCATCCACACATGAAGTAGCGAAAAGGGGAACGCTGGGACATCCTCGCGAGGCTAGGCTACAGCCCCATCCTGCTCAAGGAATTTGCTCAGACAACGCCCCACCGCCAGGAAAAGGGATACTCCCTCGACAAGCTCGCCGAGCTGACCGACTCGAGCAAGAGCTACATCTGGGAACTGGAGAACCGAGACACTAGAAAACCGTCAGGTGAAAAGCTGACCCGCATCGCCCAAGCCCTCGAAGTCACTACCGATTACCTGCTCGACGAGAGCGAGGAGCCCAGTGACCAGGTGCTGAAGGAGGCCTTTTTCCGAAAGTTCAGAAAGCTTGCCCCCGAGGACCAGCAGAAGATCTACCGAGAGCGGAGACAGTTTCGTGGACTTCTCTCCGCGAAAGAGCGGTGGTCGTCGTGCAAAACGCATCCGCATCGGAGGAATTCATGAGTCATCACAATAAGTTAATCTCTACGCAGCCGGTGCATGATCCAGGCCTGGACCAGACGGTGCTGTCGCGCCTGGCCGCCCTGAAAGCGATGTCGGTCAAGGAACTGAAAACCGAGTGGGAAAAGCTCCTCGGCACCTCGGCGCCAAACAACAGCCGGGCGTTTCTTGAATTGCGGATCGCCTATCGCCTTCAGGAACTGACTTATGGCGGCCCCGACCGGGAGACGCGTCGCATGCTGGATCTTCTGGCCGACGAGGATGAAGACCATGCCCGGCGCAAACATCAGATCGCCGATCCCCGCAATCCGGTGGCGGGCACGAAGCTGCTGCGCGAATGGGACGGCGTCGAGCACACCGTGACGGTGCTGAAGGACGGCTTCGACTGGCAGGGTCGCAAGTTCAAATCACTCTCCGCCGTCGCCCGCGAAATCACCGGCACGCGCTGGAACGGGTACCGTTTCTTTGGCCTACGCGAGCGCAAGCGGGAGGAAGCATGATACAGGTGGAAACCCGCCCGAACCGCCGCCTGCGCTGCGCCATCTACACCCGCAAGTCGAGTGAGGAAGGGCTCGACATGGAATTCAACAGTCTCGACGCCCAGCGGGAGGTGGTGTTAGACTAATGCGAACTCGTCTCAGTTTCGCAGGCGGCTCAATCCATTAGGCCGCAAAGAGGCCGCGCCATTCGGTAAGAGCGGCGGCGCGGGCGATCTTGTAGTTTTCGCGGCTTGAGAACGTTCGCTCCTGGTTGAAATGGTTGCAGACTGAGGCGTGGACGGATGCAAACTTCTGCAGGGTTCGCATGCGGCGAAACCGCAGCATCGCCCGCTCACGTCGGCGGAACGGCAGGTGCGAGTTCTCCGCGCGATTGTTCAGCCAGCGACCGGTTTCCTGCCGATCGGCTGCGCCGAGTTCCTTCAGGGCGGCGCCATAGGACCTCAGGTTGTCGGTCACGAATGTCTCCGACCGGCCATTTCGGCGCATTGATTTCTTGAGGAATTTCAATGCGGCCTTCTTGTTTCGCTTCTTCGTGACGTAGCTCTCAAGCACCTCGCCCTCATGATCAACCGCCCGCCAGACGTAGTGCCTCTCACCGTTGATCTTCACGAACATCTCGTCGAGGTGCCATCTCCAGCGGCTCGATCGCATCCCCTCGACACGGCGCTTGCGGATCTCGGCGGCGAACATCGGCCCGAAGCGATGCCACCAGAACCGAACCGTTTCGTGACAGATGTCGATGCCGCGCTCGTGCAGAAGGTCTTCCACGTTGCGGAGCGACAGTGGGAACCGGATGTACATCATCACGGCCAGGCGGATGATCGCAGGGCTGGTCTTGAAATAGCGGAAGGGGGAGCGTTTGGTCATTGCCGGACGCTACCCGGCCCCGTGCCCGGCCTCAAGCCTGGTTGCTCTGACAGAGCCGGCCGGTGGCCTGGCAATCCCGCCAACAGGCCGAAAACGCCGTCGCCAGATACATCGACGGGTTCTATAACCCTGTCAGGCGGCACTCATCGCTCGGCTTCCAGAGCCCCATCGCCTTCGAGCGAAAAGCACGGGAAGTGA
>JANNNQ010000002.1:0-1763 GCA_031398625.1 Pseudomonadota bacterium | reverse complement strand
ATCATGCCGCGATACTCGATCCGATCGAGTTCGGAGGGCTGCTGAGGGCAATTGAAGGCTATTCTGGCCAACCGGTTACGCGACTGGCGCTGCGCTTCACCCCGCACGTTTATCAGCGACCGGGCGAGGTGCGAAAGGCGGAGTGGAGTGAGATTGATTTCGACAAGGCGCTGTGGACGATCCCCGCCGAACGGATGAAGCAACGCCAGCCGCACCGTGTCCCGCTGTCCCGACAAGCGCTCGCAATCCTTCAAGAGGCGGCGGAACTAAGCGGAGGTGGACGGTACATTTTTCCGAAATTGGGCTCGACGCTGAAACCGATGAGCGAGAATGCAATCAATGGGGCATTGCGTCGAATGGGCTATGGAGCGGCCGATATGACGGCGCATGGTTTTCGCTCGACCGCTTCATCGCTTTTGAATGAGAGCGGGAAATGGAGTGCCGACGCGATCGAACGTGCCCTGTCGCATGCCGATGGCAATCAGATTCGTGCGGCATTTCATCGGGGGGCGCATTGGCCAGAGCGGGTCGAGATGGCGCAATGGTGGAGCGATCACCTCGATACTCTAAAAGCGGGAGCCAAAGTCCTGCCGTTTTCATCGAAGAGTGCGGAAAAGGCGATCGTCTGACAATTCCGCTAATGTCCGTTTTCGACCCAAAGCGGACATTAGCGTTGTGCCCGCTGTGCGCCCATCTTGGACGTTCGAGCGAGGTCGCGAACTTCCCAGAACCTGCCGTTAGTCAGGTTTGCGGGGTAAGCCGCTAATGTCCGACTGCTCTCGAGCTTGTCACGTGTCCACGCTCAGAGTGGTCGTCGCACTGGCATTGCCAAGGTCGGGATTCGATCCCGTGACGCGACTTGCTCGCCCGGCGAGTAGGTCGGCAGATGAGCGGCATAATGCGCAGCAACGCGATCCGATGGCATTTTGGGCGAGGCAGATCTGGACCGAAGATACTCTAGAAGGCTCGGATCTAGGCGATCTCTGAGGCTAGCCGGTGCGCGAGGCCAGCCGGCCTTGCGTATCCACATCCGACCTAGGCGTTGTTTCACCCTTCTACGATAAACCGATACACGCACCGCCTGCCGCCTGCACTTGGCGCAGATAATTAATCGCTATACGCATACTTATTGAGCGGGCAGGTTGGCTCTACCGCACAACGAAACATTCTCTATTTGTGGACGGGACGAGAAGGGGCGGACGCTAGCGTGGCGCGAACCGATTATAGCGGCAAGCGCGGAAGCAATGCCGGCGACGATTATCATGAACTTTGGGCTGCGCGGCGCGCTCTCGAGCTGATCACGCCTGGCACCGAACTCGTCGAGCTCACGGTCGAAGGTGTGCGCGCCGACGATGCGCAAGGGGTCGATGACGCTTTGTGGGACGGCGTGGACGCTGCCTTCTATTTCGGCCCGGACGTCGACACCATCGAGGGCGTCGATCTTGTGCAGTTCAAATATTCCGGAAGCGATCCGGACACGGCCTGGACCGTGGCGCGGCTGGCCTATGCGACCAATAGCAAGAAGACCAATGCCCTGATCAACCGGCTCGCGACGGCATGGAAAGGCATGCGCGCGCAGCGCCCGGAGCTGGACGCCGCAGACAATATCGCCGTCAGACTGGTCAGCAACCAGCCGGTCGCGCAGGAAGTGCTCGACGCGCTGATCGCGGCGCCAAGCGATCCGCAGCGCAAGAAGCTGCAAAGTGCAAGCGGCCTGAGCGCCCGCGAGTTCACTGCATTGGTACCAGCGCTAGACTTCAGCG
>JANNNQ010000418.1:0-13846 GCA_031398625.1 Pseudomonadota bacterium | reverse complement strand
GGGCGTGGAGATGGTGATGCCTGGGGACAACATCAAGATGGTGGTGGAGCTGATCGCGCCGATCGCGATGGAAGACGGGCTGCGGTTCGCGATCCGCGAGGGCGGCAAGACCGTCGGTGCCGGCGTCGTCGCCAAGATCCTGAAATAGCAAACCTGCGGAGCTCGCCTTGTGGGTTCCGCGGCCTAGCCCGGTTCCAGTTAATTGTGGCTTCGGGCTCGATGTCAGTGAATCAATCGTCAGTGGTTACTTGAGACAAACTATGGCAACCAATCAGAACATCCGTATCCGCCTCAAGGCGTTCGATCATCGCCTGATCGACAATTCAGCGCGGGAAATCGTCGAGACCGCCCGGCGCACGGGCGCCACCGTGAAGGGGCCAGTGCCGCTGCCGACGAAGATGGAGCGCTTCACCATCCTGGTTTCGCCGCACGGCGACAAGGACGCGCGTGACCAGTACGAGATCCGGACACACAAGCGCCTGATGGACATCCTGAACCCGACCGACAAGACGGTGGATGCCCTCATGAAGCTCGAGCTGCCAGCCGGCGTGGATGTGCAGATCAAGCTGAACTAGGGATTTGGGCGCGGGTTCCGGTCCCCGGGCGGCCGGAACCTCGTGCAAAGAGCTGTTTTAAGGCTTGCATCGCGGGCTTTAATGGCTAGAATACGCAGCTCTTTTTCGCCGAGGCTGGCCCTTTCGGGGTACCGCTCGAGCGGCGCGGAATCCAAGTAAACGTTTGGGCCGCACCTCTCAAGCCGTTTCCGACCCTCACGACTCTCCCGAGCTGCAGCGCAGCACGGTGGGCTCGTTGTCGGTTTCCGGCAGTCTCATAGGGATGCTTCCCGGCGCGGAAGCAGGTGTTCCGGCCCCGGAAGTTCCGGTGGATCAGGGACTTGAGTGCAGGCAGCTCTGGCCAATTGTAGCCAGTAGCGGTGAACGAGGATCAACGATGACGATCGGCATCATTGGCCGCAAACGCGGCATGACGCGCGTGTTCACGGAAGCCGGCGAAGCTGTGCCCGTGACCGTGATCGAGGCGCTGCCCAACCGGGTCACGCAGGTGAAGTCCGTTGAATCGGATGGTTACCGTGCGCTGCAGGTGGCCTATGGCACCCGCAAGGCCTCCCATCTCTCCAGGCCGCTCGGTGGCCAGTACGCCAAGGTCAAGGTCGCCCCGGGCGAAGCCAAGGCCGAATTCCGCCTCGCCGCGGGTGAGGGCGATGGCCTCGCCGCAGGGGGCGAGTTGAAGGTAGACCTGTTCACGGTCGGCCAGATCGTCGACGTCACGGGCACCACCATCGGCAAGGGCTATGCCGGCACGATGAAGCGTCACAACTTCGGCGGCCTGCCCGCCAGCCACGGCGTCTCGGTCTCGCACCGTTCGCCTGGTTCGATCGGCCAGCGCCAGACTCCCGGTCGCGTGTTCAAGGGCAAGCGCATGTCGGGCCACATGGGCGTGCAGCGCCGGACCATCGAGAACCTCGAGGTCGTGCGTGTGGATGCCGACCGCAACCTGCTGCTGATCCGCGGCGCCGTTCCGGGTGCCCCGGGGGGCGAGGTCATCGTGCGGCCGTCCGTCAAGGCAGCAGCGAAGGCCCGCCGGGTCAAGCTGATCCCGACCAAGAAATAATGAAGCGCTAGCGAGCCATAGCCCTCATGAAACTCAAGCTGATCCAGGACCAGGCCGCGACGGCACAGGACACGGAGATCTCCGTGTCGGACGCCACCTTCGCGCGCGAATACAACGAGACCCTGGTGCACCAGGTCGTCACTGCCTATCGGGCAGCCGGCCGGGCGGGCACCAAGCGGCAGAAGTCCAAGGCGGAAGTCCGCGGCGGTGGCATCAAGCCGTGGCGCCAGAAGGGTACCGGCCAGGCGCGTGCCGGCTCGATCCGCAGCCCCATCTGGGTGGGTGGCGGTCGTGCATTCGCTGCACGGCCTCGCGACTTCTCGCAGAAAGTGAACCGCAAGATGTACCGTGCGGCGATCCAGGCCATGCTTTCGGAGCTTGCCCGGCAGGAGCGCCTGCTGGTCGTCAGCGGCTTCGAGATCGAAGCGCCGAAAACGAAGCTGCTCGTGCAGAAGCTCAAGGGCTTCGGGCTGGAGCGGGCGCTGATCCTGGTCGAGGCGGCGGACGAGAAGCTGGAACTCGCGGCGCGCAACCTTCCTTATGTCGACGTGCTGCCGGTCGCTTCGGTCGATCCCGTCAGCCTCGCGTTCCACGACAAGGTGCTGGCCACGGTTGGCGCCGTTCGCCTGCTTGAAGAGAGGCTGGCATGAGCAAGGAAAAACTGATGACGGTGCTCATCGGACCGCATGTGTCCGAAAAAAGCGCGCGCGTTTCCGAGGGCGGCAACCAGTTCGTGTTCAAGGTGCGGACCGATGCGTCCAAGCCGGAGATCAAGGCGGCTGTCGAACTGATGTTCGAGGTGAAGGTCGCTGCCGTGCAGGTCGTGAATGCGGTCGGCAAGCAGAAGCGCTTCGGTCAGCGCATCGGCCGCCGGCAGGATTTCAAGAAGGCGTATGTCCGCCTGGCCCCGGGCCAGACGATCGACATGGCCGGTGCCGAAGCGTAACGCCTCAAGGTTCAGCTTCAAGTAACGCAAGCAGACAATCATGGCCCTCATCAAATCCAAACCAACGTCGCCCGGCCGGCGTTTCCAGGTGAAGATCGATCGCTCGCACCTGCACAAGGGTGGACCGGTCCAGTCCCTGGTCGAGCACAAGCATTCCACCGGCGCGCGCAACCACGTGGGCCGGCAGACCGTGCGTCACCAGGGCGGTGGCCACAAGCAGAGGTATCGCGTCGTCGATTTCCTGCGTGACAAGGATGGCGTCCCGGGCAAGGTCGAGCGCCTCGAATACGACCCGAATCGCACTGCCCATCTGGCGCTGGTGCTGTACGCCGATGGCGAGCGCCGTTACATCATTGCGCCCAAGGGCGTGGCAGCCGGCGACGCGATCGCTTCCGGCCCGGAAGCACCGATCAAGCCCGGCAACTCGATGCAGATCCGCCATATCCCGATCGGCTCGACGATTCATTGCATCGAACTGAAGCCCGGCAAGGGTGCCCAGCTGGCGCGCAGCGCCGGCGGCGCAGTGCAGCTCGCGGCACGCGAGGGCCTGTACGCGACCATCCGCCTGCGCTCGAACGAAACCCGCAAGGTGCATATCGATTGCCGCGCCACCATCGGTGAAGTCGGCAACGGCGAACACAACCTGCGCAGTTACGGCAAGGCTGGAGCCATGCGCTGGCGCGGCATCCGCCCGACGGTGCGCGGCGTGGTGATGAATCCGGTCGACCATCCACACGGCGGTGGCGAGGGCAAGTCGGGACAGGGCAATCCCCATCCTGTGAGCCCGTGGGGCTGGAACACCAAGGGCAAGAAGACCCGCAAGAACAAGCGTACGGCCGGCATGATCGTGCGCCGCCGCAATTAGTCAGACCAGGTAATCAGGACAGGAGCCAACAGTGCCTCGTTCGGTCAAGAAAGGTCCGTTCGTCGATCTGCACCTCCAGAAGAAGGTGCGTACGGCAAGCGAAAAGAACGATCGTCGTCCCATCAAGACGTGGTCGCGGCGTTCGCTGATACTTCCCGACATGGTCGGGCTCACCCTGGCGATCCACAACGGCCGCCAGCACGTGCCGGTGCTCGTGTCCGAGAACATGGTTGGTCACAAGCTCGGCGAGTTCGCGCCGACCCGCACTTTCAAGGCCCACGGCGGCGACAAGAAGGCTTCCACGGAGTAACCCATGCAGGTCGCAGCAAAACTGAAGCATGCGCGGATTTCGCCGCAGAAGTGCCGCCTCGTCGCCGACATGGTCCGCGGCAAGCCGGTCGGGCTCGCGCTTGCCACCCTGCGGTTCACGCCGAAAAAGGGCGCGGAGCTCGTACGCAAGGTTCTGGAGTCCGCGATTGCCAACGCCGAGAACAATCTCAGCGCCGACATCGACGAGCTCAGGGTCGAAGTGATCATGATCGACGAAGCGCCCACGCTGAAGCGCTTTCATGCCCGCGCGAAAGGCCGCGGCAATCGCATCGTGAAGCGCAACAGTCACATCACCGTGCTGGTGGGTGACGGCAAGTCAGGGACCTAAGCGAGCCAAACCATGGGTCAGAAAGTCAATCCGATCGGTATTCGTCTCGGCATCACGCGGGACTGGACTTCGAAGTGGTATGCGTCGACGCGGAATTTCCCCGCACACGTGCACACCGACTACCTCGTCCGGGAGTTCCTGCGCAAGAAGCTGGCCGAAGCCTCGGTGAGCCGGATCGTGATCGAGCGCGCCGCGCGCAAGGTCAACATCACGATCCACACGGCGCGCCCCGGCATCGTCATCGGCAAGAAGGGAGAGGACATCGAGAAGCTGCGCGGCCTGGTCGCCAGCATGATGAAGATGCCGGTCGTCGACGTGCGTATCAATAT
The DNA here is from genome assembly GCA_031398625.1 of Pseudomonadota bacterium. GTDB lineage: Bacteria > Pseudomonadota > Gammaproteobacteria > Steroidobacterales > Steroidobacteraceae > CAIUGU01. The sequence goes on along the minus strand of JANNNQ010000418.1, from coordinate 9,416 downwards.
TTCCGAGATCCGCAAGCCGGAGCTCGATGCGCAGCTGGTCGCTGACGGCATTGCGCAGCAGCTCGAGCGTCGCGTCATGTTCCGCCGCGCCATCAAGCGCGCCGTGACGAACACGATGCGTATCGGAGCGCTCGGCGTGAAGGTACGGGCGTCCGGGCGGTTGAATGGCGCGGAGATCGCGCGCACGGAATGGAGCCGCGAAGGCCGGGTGCCGCTGCACACGTTCCGCGCCGAGATCGACTATGGCCTGGCCGAAGCACGGACGACGTACGGCGTCATCGGCGTGAAGGTGTGGATCTTCAAGGGCGAGATATTCAAACAGGGGCCGGTTGTGGCGGAAGGCCAGGAAGCGGCCGCGGCAGCCCCGGAAGCAGAAGCCACGGCCTGAGGCTGAGGGCGGAAGACAACGATCATGATGCAACCGAAGCGAACCAAGTACCGCAAGCAGTTCAAGGGCGGCAATTCGGGCCTCGCCCAGAGCGGCAACTATGTGGCGTTCGGCGACTATGGCCTCAAGGCCGTCAGCCGCGCCCGCATGACGTCGCGCGAACTCGAAGCGGCGCGCCGTGCGATGACCCGCTACGTGAAGCGCGGCGGGCAGGTGTGGATCCGGGTGTTCCCGGACGTGCCCGTCACCAAGAAGCCGCTCGAAGTGCGCATGGGCAGCGGCAAGGGCAACGTCGAGTTCTACGTTGCCAAGGTCAAGCCCGGCAAGGTGCTGTTCGAGATGGAGGGAGTCACTGAAGCGATCGCGCGCGAGGCGTTCCGCCTGGCTGCATCGAAGCTGTCCGTCGACACCCAGTTTGTAACGCGGCAAGTCAGATAAGCCATGAACGCAAAAGAGTTGAGAGAAAAAGGGACGGCTGAGCTCCAGGAAGAGCTCCTGCAGCTCCGCCGCGAACAGTTCAACCTGCGCATGGCCCAGGCAACCGGCCAGGCTGCGAAGCCGGACCAGTTCACGAAGGTCCGCCGCAACATCGCCCGCCTGAAGACGGTTCAGGGTGAGCAGAGCCGTGCCGCCAAAGCGAAAGGTACCGAGAAATGAGCGAGCCGAATCAGGCGAAGTCCCCGGGCAGTTCGGTCACGGGCAAGGTCGTCAGCAACAAGATGCAGAAGACCATCACGGTCGCCGTGGAGCGCCTCGTGAAGCACCCGACGTACGGCAAGTACATCCGCCGCACGACAACGCTGAAGGCCCATGACGAGAACAACGAGTGCCACGAGGGCGACGTCGTGACGATCGAGGAATGCCGCCCGCTGTCGCGGCACAAGAACTGGCGGCTGGTGCGCGTGGTTACCCGCGCCCAGCAGAACTGACAAGACAGAACTGACCAGAAAGCATTGATGAAGGACCGAAAGCCATGATCCAGATGCGTACATTGTTGAATGCCGCTGACAACAGCGGCGCGCGCAGCCTGATGTGCATCAAGGTCCTCGGCGGCAGCAAGCGCCGGTATGCGTCCGTTGGCGATGTCATCAAGGTGAGCATCAAGGACGCCATTCCGCGCGGCAAGGTCAAGAAGGGCGAAGTGTATGACGCCGTGGTCGTCAGGACGCGCCATGGGGTGCGCCGGGCCGATGGTTCGCTGATCCGCTTCGACGGCAACGCGGCCGTGCTGCTGACGACGAAGCTGGAGCCGATCGGCACCCGCATCTTCGGGCCGGTGACCCGCGAACTGCGGACGGCGCAGTTCATGAAGATCATTTCGCTGGCGCCGGAAGTGCTCTGACGCACGCCTGGTGCCGCTGAGGAATTCAAGATGAGCAAGATTCGCAAGGGTGACGAGGTTGTCGTGATTGCCGGCCGTGACAAGGGCCGCCGCGGAACCGTGGTCAAGGTGCTGGAGGGCCAGGTTGTTGTGGAGAACCTCAACGTGGTGAAGAAGCACCAGAAGCCCAACCCGCAGCGCAACGTGCCGGGCGGCATCATCGAGAAGGAAGCCCCTCTCGACGTGTCCAACGTCATGCTCTGGAACCCGTTGGCCAAGAAGGGCGACCGCGTGGGGTATCGCACGCTCAATGACGGGAAGAAGGTGCGTTTCTTCAAATCAAACAAGGAAGTCGTCGACGCCTGATCAGGGCGCCGCTTCCTCAGGAATCAGGGTTCGCGCAACCAGCGACCGGTGAAACAGATGGCAAGGCTCAAGCAGTTCTATCGCGAAAAAGTGGTTCCGGAGCTCCAGAAGAACCTGGGCCTCACGAATCCCATGCAGGTACCGAAGATCACCAAGATCACGGTCAACATGGGAGTGGGGGAAGCCGTGGCCGACAAGAAGGTCATCGACAACGCCGCAGGCGACCTGGCGAAGATCACGGGCCAGAAGCCCCTGGTCACCCGGGCACGGAAATCCGTTGCGACCTTCAAGGTCCGCGACGGCATTCCGCTCGGCTGCAAGGTCACGCTGCGCGGCGAGCAGATGTACGAGTTCCTGGATCGCCTGATCAGCATCGCGATGCCCCGCATCCGCGACTTCCGCGGGGTCAGTGCCCGGTCGTTCGATGGCCGGGGCAACTACAACTTCGGTGTGCGCGAACAGATCATTTTCCCGGAGATCGCCTACGACCAGATCGACGCGATCCGCGGCATGGACATCACGATCACGACGACGGCGCCGGACGACAAGTCGGGCCGCGCGCTTCTCGAAGCTTTCAACTTTCCGTTCCGGAAGTAGGGTCACACCCCATGGCAAAGAAATCGATGCTCAATCGCGAGGTGAAGCGGGCCAAGGTGGCCGGACGCTACGCCGCCAAGCGCGCCAAGCTCAAGGAAATCCTCCGCAACCCGAAGTCGAATCCGGCGGAGCGCGAAGAAGCGCAACTGAAATTCCAGGCACTGCCGCGGGATGCTTCTCCGAGCCGCAAGCGTAACCGCTGCAGCATCACGGGGCGCTCGCGCGGGTATTACCGCAAGTTCGGGCTTGGGCGCACCAAGCTGCGCGAAGCGACGATGAAGGGCGAAATTCCGGGTCTCGGAAAGGCCAGCTGGTAACAGCTGGAACCACTGGAGCACCACTAATGAGCATGACGGATCCTATTGCGGACTTTCTCACTCGAATCCGGAACGGCCAGGCCGCCGGGAAGACTGAGGTGTCCATGCCCTCCTCCAAGATCAAGCTTGCGATCGCGCAGGTGCTGAAGGACCAGGGCTACATCGATGAATTCGCGGCGAGCACCGAGGAGGGGAAGTCTACCCTGCGGCTCAGCCTGAAGTACTACCAGGGACGACCCGTCATCGACCGCATCGAACGCGTCAGCCGCCCTGGCCTTCGGGTCTATCGCGGCAAGGACGAGTTACCCGCGATCCTGGGAGGTCTCGGCGTCGCGATCATTTCGACCTCGCGCGGCGTGATGACCGACCGGGAAGCCCGGGCGGCCGGCCACGGCGGCGAAGTGCTTTGCATCATTTCCTGATGCGCGGCATTACGAGCAACGCAACACTTCGAAGAGTTCGCCTATGTCACGAGTAGCAAAACAACCGGTGCCGCTGCCCCAGGGCGTGACGGCCACGGTGACGGACGACACGATCACCATCAAGGGCGCGAAGGGCACCTTGAGCCTGGCGCTGCGCCCGGGAATCAAGGTCGTCCAGGACGCCGGTGCCCTGACGGTGCATAAGGCTGATCAGTCGCGCGAGCTGGACATGGCCGCGGGCTCCACGCGTGCGCACCTGGCCAACATCGTGACCGGCGTGACCAAGGGCTACGAGCGCAAGCTCGAGCTGGTCGGCGTCGGTTACCGCGCGCAGGCGCAGGGCAAGAACCTGAACCTGACGCTGGGCTTTTCGCATCCGGTCGTCTATGCCTCGCCTGAAGGCATCACGATCGAGACGCCCAGCCAGACTGAAATCATCATCAAGGGCAATGACCGGCAGCGTGTCGGCCAGGTCGCCGCGGACATTCGTGGTTTTCGTCCCCCCGAGCCCTACAAGGGCAAGGGCGTTCGGTATGCCGGCGAGCATATCGAGATCAAGGAAGCCAAGAAGAAGTGAGGCTGTAAGCGATGGACAAGAAACAAACCCGTCTGCGCCGCGCTGCTCGCGGCCGCGCCAAGCTCAGGGAGCTCAAGGCGCTGCGCCTCTCGGTGCACCGGACCTCGCAGCATATCTATGCCCAGATCTTCGATCCGGAATCGAAGGTACTGGCAGCGTCGTCCACGCTCGACAAGGGCGTGCGGGAAGCCCTCAAGGGCACCGGCAATGCGACGGCTGCCGCTGCCGTGGGCAAGGCGATTGCGGAGAAGGCGAAGGCTGCCGGGATCACGCGCGTCGCGTTCGACCGGTCGGGATTCAAGTATCACGGCCGGGTCAAGGCCCTGGCCGAAGCCGCGCGCGAGCACGGCCTCGAATTCTGATATCCGGACCGTAAACCTCAAGGTACCAAGCGAATGGCAAGAGTAGAAAAAGCTGCGTCGGCCGATGACTTCATCGAGAAGCTCGTCGCCGTCAATCGCGTCGCCAAGGTCGTCAAGGGCGGTCGCCAGTTCGGCTTCACGGCACTGACGGTCGTGGGCGATGGCAAGGGTCGCGTGGGCTTCGGCTACGGCAAGGCGCGTGAAGTGCCCGTCGCCATCCAGAAGGCCATGCAGGCCGCGCGCAAGAACATGCAGAACGTGAGCCTCAAGACCGCCACGCTGCACTATGCGGCGAACGGCAAGCACGGCACGACGCGTGTCTACATGCAGCCGGCAGCCGATGGTACGGGCGTCATCGCCGGCGGCAGCATGCGTGCGGTGTTCGAGTGCGCCGGCGTGAAGAACGTGCTGGCGAAGTGTTACGGCTCGCGCAACCCGATCAACGTCGTACGCGCCACCATGGATGCGCTCGAGCAGCTGCGGTCCCCCGAGGACATCGCGGCGAAGCGTGGCAAGCGCATCGAAGAGATCCTGGGCTGAACATCATGGCCAACGAAAAAGCAAAGACGGTAAAGGTGACGCTCATCAAGAGCGTGTTCGGCCAGCTGCAGAGTCATCGCGCCTGCGTGCGCGGCCTCGGCCTGCGCCGGATCCGCGATACGGTCTCGGTCATCGACACGCCGGAGAATCGCGGCATGATCCGGGCCGCCAATCATCTCCTGAAGGTGGAAGAGGTCTGACCCCTTTCTGCCTGAAGAACTCAAGGACACGTACATCATGCGACTCAATCTTCTTTCGCCCGCTCCCGGCAGCCGCAAGACGCGCCTGCGCGTCGGGCGTGGCGCATCGGCTGGCCAGGGCAAGACCTGCGGCCGCGGCGTGAAGGGTCAGCGTGCCCGCAAGGGTGGCTACCACAAGGTCGGCTTCGAAGGCGGGCAGATGCCCCTGCAGCGCCGTCTGCCGAAGACGGGCTTCCGCTCTAAGGTCGCGCCGACCGTCGCCGAAGTGCGTCTGTCGGAACTCGCCAAGGTTGAAGGCACGGTGATCGATCTCGACTCGCTCAAGAAGGCGGGCGTGGTCGCAGCGCAGTCGCTGCGTGCGCGGATCGTGTCTTCCGGAAAGATCGCCCGGGCGGTGACCGTAAAGGGTGTGCACGTCACCAAGGGTGCACGCGCTGCCATCGAGACCGCGGGCGGCAGTATCGAGGCGGGCGAGCAGGCTTGAAGCCGCTCTTGCCCTTCCAACCGGTAACACAGGACACCTAGTGGCCAAGCCTTCAGCAACTCCGCTCGCCGCCTTCGGGGAGATGACCCGGTTCGCCGAGTTGCGCCAGCGGCTGTTCTTCCTGCTGGGCGGCCTGATCGTCTATCGCATCGGTACCTTCATCCCGGTGCCGGGCATCGACCCGGTCGCCCTTGCCCAGTTCTTCGAGCAGCAGCAGGGCACGATCCTGTCGATGTTCAACATGTTCTCCGGCGGCGCACTCGAGCGCCTTTCCATCTTCGCGCTGGGAGTAATGCCGTACATCTCTGCTTCCATCATCGTGCAGATGATGGCCGTCGTCGTGCCGTCGATGGCTGCGATCAAGAAGGAAGGCGAGTCGGGGCGTCGCAAACTGACCCAGTACACCCGCATGGGCACGATCCTGCTCGCGCTGTTCCAGGGCTGGGGTGCCGCGGTGGCTTTCCAGAACCAGGGGGTCGTGATCAACCCGGGAATCGGCTTCGTGTTCATTGCCACGGTGACGCTGGTGACTGGAACGATGTTCCTCATGTGGCTCGGTGAGCAGATCACGGAACGCGGCCTGGGCAACGGCATTTCCATGATCATCCTCGCCGGCATCGTTGCGGGCCTGCCGTCGGCCCTCGGCGGTACGCTGGAACTCGTCCGGACCGGCGAAATGGCGGCAGCCATGGCACTGATCATCATCCTCATGATCATCGCCGTGACGGCCTTCGTCGTGTTCGTGGAACGCGGCCAGCGGCGCATCCAGGTGAACTACGCAAAGCGGCAGCAGGGCCGGAAGATGTTTGCCGGCCAGAGCACCCACCTGCCCTTCAAGCTGAACATGTCGGGTGTGATTCCCCCGATCTTCGCGTCGAGCCTGCTGCTGTTCCCGGCGACCATTGCGAGCTGGTTCGGCACGTCCGAAGGCCTCGGGTGGCTCCAGGCCATCTCGGCGGCCATGACGCCCGGCCAGCCGGCCCATATGGTGCTGTACGGCGGCCTGATCATTTTCTTCTGCTTCTTCTACACCGCGCTGGTGTTCAACTCGCGGGAGACGGCAGAGAACCTGAAGAAGTCGGGCGCGTTCATTCCCGGAATCCGCCCCGGCCAGCAGACGGGCGAGTATATCGACAAGGTGCTGACGCGATTGACGGTCTGGGGCGCCCTGTACGTGACCCTGGTCTGCCTCCTGCCCGAGTTCCTGATTTCCCGGTTCAGCGTGCCGTTCTACTTCGGTGGAACGTCGCTCATGATCATGGTCGTCGTGATCATGGATTTCCAGGCCCAGGTGGCGGCGCATCTGATGTCGCACCAGTACGAAGGCCTGATGAAGAAGGCCAATCTGCGCGGCTATGGCCGCCCTGCCGGCCAGTAGCACCCTGGAGGGTGCAAATACCCGTGCGGGGTTAAACGCCCGGTCGGGCTTGAAAGGGTTCAGGAGACAATCGTGAAGGTACGTGCCTCGGTCAAGAAGATATGTAAGAACTGCAAGATCGTGCGCCGGCGGCGCGTGATCTACGTGATCTGTTCGGATGCCCGCCACAAGCAGCGGCAGGGCTGATCGGGAAGGGCTTTAGACTTGAGACTTGAGACCTGGGGCGGCAGAAATCGCATTCCGATTCCCGCCTCAGCCCCAAGCCTCCATCCTCCAGCCCATAAAGCATTGAGTAGATTGGTTTATAGGTATAAAATTCCGCGCTTTTCGGCGCGGGGAGAGAGTTTGCGATGGCTCGCATAGCCGGCGTCAATATTCCGATGAACAAACACGTGTGGGTGGGACTCACTCACATCTTCGGTGTCGGTCGCACCCAGGCCCAGAAGGCCTGCGACGCCGCCGGTGTGAAGCGCGAAACGAAGGTCAAGGACCTTACCGATGCGGAAGTCACGGCGCTGCGCGCGCAAGTGGCCAAGCTGACGGTCGAGGGCGACCTGCGCCGCGAAGTGTCCATGAACATCAAGCGACTCATGGATCTCGGCTGCTACCGGGGTGTCCGTCACCGCCGCGGCCTGCCGATGCGCGGTCAGCGGACCCGCACGAACGCACGAACCCGCAAGGGTCCGCGCAAGGCGGCGGTCAAGACGAATGCGCCTCCGGGCAAGGCCTAATGGGCTGCAGGCCCGACAGCACAACGACGTTCCGGCAGCGGACTCACGAATCTAATACGGGTTGATCGACATATATGGCTGAACAGAAGCAACAGGCGCAGGGTGCAGCGGCCGGAGGCAAGGCCCGCAAGAAGGTCAAGAAGCATGTGACGGATGCGATCGCGCACATCCATGCGTCCTTCAACAACACGATCATCACGATCACCGATCGCCAGGGCAACGTGCTGTCGTGGGCGACTTCCGGCGGCTGCGGCTTCCGGGGTTCGCGCAAGAGCACGCCGTTCGCGGCGCAGGTGGCTTCCGAGAAGGCCGGTACGGCCGCCCAGGAGCACGGCGTGAAGATGGTCGAGGTGCGCGTCAAGGGCCCGGGCCCGGGCCGCGAATCCGCAGTCCGCGCGCTGAATGCCTGCGGCCTCAAGATCACGAACATCTCGGATGTGACGCCGATTCCGCACAACGGCTGCCGGCCGCCCAAGAAGCGTCGCGTCTAGGCCCCCCAAGGAACACTCTCATGGCTCGTTATCTCGGTCCCAAGTGCAAGCTGTCGCGTCGCGAAGGCACTGACCTGTTCCTGAAGAGCGGCGTGAAGTCGCTCGAATCCAAGTGCAAGCTCGAAGTGCCCCCGGGTGGCATCAAGGGCGAGCGCAAGTCGCGACTGTCCGGCTACGGCATCCAGCTGCGCGAGAAGCAGAAGCTGCGCCGCATGTACGGCGTGCTCGAGCGGCAGTTCCGCAACTACTACGAGAAGGCTTCCGGTCGCCCGGGCGCCACCGGCGAGACGCTGTTGCAGATGCTGGAAGGCCGGCTCGACAACGTCGTCTACCGCATGGGCTTCGCGTCCACCCGTACGGAAGCCCGCCAGCTGGTCAGCCACAAGTCGATCGCCGTGAACGGCGAAGTGGTGAACATCGCGTCGTACCAGTGCAAGGGCGGTGACGTCATTGCCGTGCGCGAGAAGGCACAGAAGCAGCTGCGCATCCAGGCGGCACTGCAGATCAAGGCCCAGGTCGGTTTTCCGGAATGGGTCGAAGTCGATGACAAGAAATTCTCGGGCGTGCTGAAGTCATTGCCTGAACGCGGGGATATCCTGCCCGACATCAACGAGAACCTCGTCGTCGAGCTGTATTCGAAGTAATCCGAATTTGCGCCCCGAATTTTCGATGCGGCGGCCGCCGCAGCTTTTGCGGCCGGTGCCCCGTCAACTGAATCATAGGTGAGGTCCATGCAGTCACCCGTCGCCGAGTTCCTGAAGCCACGAGTCGTCAAGGTCACGCCCACCGCGCCGCGTCACGCGCGTGTGGTGATCGAACCGTTCGAGCGCGGCTTCGGCCATACGCTGGGCAATGCCCTGCGTCGCGTGCTTTTGTCATCGATGCCAGGCGCCGCGATCACCGAAGCGGAGATCGATGGCGTGCTGCACGAGTACACCAGCATCGAGGGCGTGCAGGAGGATGTGGTCGACATCCTGCTCAACCTGAAGCTGGTTGCCATCCGCCTGAACACGCGTGATCTCGCGGAACTGCGCCTGCACAAGAAGGGCCCTGGCCCCGTGACCGCCGGCGACATCCAGCTGGATCATGACGTCGAAGTCATCAACCCGGACCTCGTCATCGCCAACCTGACGAAGGCCGGCGAACTCAACATGACACTCAAGGTGGAGCGTGGCCGCGGCTATCGCCCGGCTGTGCAGACCGCGACGTTCGAGGAATCGAGCGGCCCCATCGGCCGCCTGC
>JANNNQ010000410.1:0-4987 GCA_031398625.1 Pseudomonadota bacterium | reverse complement strand
GCTGATTCGAACTCCATGTCGCGGCGGCGGTTGAGGTAGTTGAGTACGCGATGAGGGGAAAGGTGCTTGCCTTGCTCAAGGCCAGCATGGTCTGGTACGCATCGACGATCCCGGCAATCTTGCCGAATGCCGGGATCTCGTCTCCCTTGAGGCCCTGCAGGTAGCCACTCCCGTCGTGGCGCTCATGGTGCGTCTTGACCATCGCGAGAATCGTGGCATCGAGACCGTGTGTCTGCGACAGGATCTCCATGCCATGGTCCACGTGTTTCTTGTACTCCTTGAATTCAATGTCTGACAGGCGATCCGGCTTCAGCAGGATGTCGTCGGAAAGCCGAGTCTTGCCTACGTCGAACAGCAGGCCGCCGAGCGCCAGCGAATCGAGCGCCATCCTTGGCAGGCCGAGATGCCGGCCGAAGGTCAGGATCAGTACCGCAGCCGACACGGACTGGTTGTAGATGTCCGCATCCTTCAGTCGCATTGCCGAAAGCCAGGCCAATGCATCGGGGTTGCGGCCGATGCTGTTGATCAGTGGCTGGGTCGCGGCCTGCACGCGCTCGATGTCGAGCATGCGCCCCGAGCGCAGACCTTCCATCACCGCCGTGACGGTATCGACGAGTTCCGCGTGGGCCGTCTTCGCCTGGGCCATTTCCTCATGCATCGGATGCTTCACGTCCAGCACGCGGGTGCCGGGCTTGCGGAAGACGTCCGTGGGTACGTCGAGCATCGGGTTCCGTGCAACGACGGGTTGTACCTTGCGTCTCGCCCGTTCGGCCCTGCCGATGCTGGCATCGGGATCGAGCACCTGGACGCGCTTGCACAGCTTGCGCAGGGTGTCGATGTCTTCCTGTTCGGTGAGCTTGAAGCCCTGGAACAGGAAGGGCGTTTCGATCCAGGGTCGGTCGAGCTCGGTCACGTACATGCCCAGTTCGAGGGATTCGACGCCGATCTCGGCCGTGGCGGTATTGGGGGCCTGGTTGGCGGTGCTGCTCATGAGGGAGTCGGAAACACGTGGATTTGCGGGGATTTTCCACTTTCCCGCGATGCCCGACCGTGATCCAGTTGACAGAATATCGGCCTGCAAGGCGACCTGGCCCGCGTTCCGGGGCGAGCTGGCCGGGATGGTCCTCCAGCGCAGCAGCGGCACTATAGCCACTTGGCTTTGCGGAGGCGGTAGAAGATGGCCGCGTCGATGACCGTCATGATGCCGACGGCGAGGCCATAGCCGTACTGCCATTCCAGCTCGGGCATGTGCGCGAAGTTCATGCCGTAGATACCGGCAATCAGGGTCGGTACCGCGATGAGCGCGGCATAGGCAGCGAGCCGCTTCACCGTCTCGTTCTCCTGCAACGTGATCATCGACAGGTTCACCGAGATGGCGGTGCCGATGGTTTCCCGGATGTACTCTGCCTCCTGGTTCAGCCTGAGGAGATGATCGTAGATGTCGCGGAAGTACTCGCGCAGCCCACCGCAGACGCCGGGTACCCGTCCGCCGGTCAGGTTGCCGACGCTTTCGAGCAGCGGCGCCACGGCATGCTTTACCTGCATCAGACGCTGCTTCAAGGCGTACAGCGCTTCAATGTTGGCGCGGGGCGAGGTGTTGTCGAAGATGCGCTCTTCGATGCTCTCGAGCTCGTCCTCAAGCGCGCCCAGCACCGGGAAGTAGCGGTCGACGACGGCATCCATCAGGGCATAAAGGACATAGCCAGACCCGTTCTTCAGGAGCTCGGGTTCGCGTTCGCAGCGGGTACGGACATCCTGGAAGCCCTTCTCGGCCCGGTTGCGGACGGACAGCACATAGTTCGGTCCGACGAAGATGTCGACTTCCCCCACACGAAACTCGGTGCCATCCATCTCGATCATGTGGAGGACCGCGAACAGCGAGTCGCCGTACTCCTCGATCTTGGGACGCTGGTGACCGTGGCGCGCATCCTCGACGGCAAGCGGATGCAGGCCGAACTCATCCTTCATCTGGTCGAGCGTCGCGGCGTCGGGTTCGTGCAGGGCGACCCAGACGAAGCAATCCGGCCTGCCAATGTAGGCATGGATCTCGTTCGACGGGATCTCCGCGATGCGGATGCCGTTCTGGTAGACGACGCAGTTGATCAGCATGGGCAGCTCCCGTTCGCACTCTACCGGCATGAATCGCTCCGTGGCAGGTATCCAGCGGGGCGGGAGACTAGCAGGAAGTGCGGTCCGGTTTCAGTGGCTTGCGCCCGACTGCTCCGCTCTGCCGGTCCGGAAATCCTCACAGCATCTTCACAACCCGGCGAGTAGATTTCCCGCTGGCCGGAATCCGGACGGCTCGCGGAGGCAATCGTGGAAAAGTGGATAGTCATCCTGACGGTGGTGCTCGGTGGACTGACATGGGGCCTGGCGCGGCTGGCCGCAGCCATGGAGGCACGCAAATGAGTGTCATGGACTGGATCGGCCTCGGCCTTGCGGTCGCGCTCGCGGTGTATCTCTTTGTGGCGCTGCTGTTTCCGGAGCGGTTTGAATGAACGCCAATGCCCTGCTGCAGATTGCGCTGTACATCGCGGTGCTCGTTGCCCTCGTCAAGCCCCTGGGCCTGTTCATGGCCAAAGTCTACGAGGGGCAGCGGACCTTCCTCTCGCCGCTCCTCGGACCCGTGGAGCGCGGCATCTACAGGTTGGCTGGCGTCGATCCGGACAGTGAATCCGGCTGGAAGCGCTATGCGGTTGGCTTGCTGCTCGTGAATCTCATCGGCTTCGCGGTCGTTTACCTGCTCCAGAGGTTCCAGGGCGTCCTGCCGCTGAATCCGCAGGGCCTTCCGCCAGTCGGCCCTGACTCTTCATTCAATACTGCAGTGAGCTTTGCTTCGAATACCAACTGGCAGGGCTATGCCGGCGAAGCGACGATGAGCTACCTCACGCAGATGCTGGGACTTGGCGTCCAGAATTTCCTGTCGGCAGCCTCGGGAATGGCGGTCCTGGTTGCGCTGATCCGCGGGTTCGTCCGCAGGCAGGCTGGTGAAATCGGGAACTTCTACGTTGATTTCACGCGCAGCACACTCTACATCCTGCTGCCGCTGTCGCTGCTGCTGGCCATCGTCCTGGTCTCCCAGGGCGTCGTGCAGAGTTTCTCGCCTTATCAGTCGGCCCGGTTTGTCGAGCCCGTCACCATCGAGACGCCGGCCAGGAACGAAGCCGGAGAGCCGCTCGTGGATGCGGCGGGGAATGCGGTCACCCGCGCGGAGCAGGTAACGCAGCAGACTATCCCGCTCGGGCCCGCTGCCAGCCAGATCGCGATCAAGCAACTCGGGACGAACGGGGGCGGGTTCTTCAACGCGAACTCGGCGCATCCGTTTGAAAACCCGACACCGCTTGCCAACTTCCTCGAAGTCCTGGCGATTCTCCTGATCCCTGCCGCACTGTGTTACACGTTCGGCCGCATGGTGGGGGACACGCGCCAGGGATGGGCGATCCTGATCGCGATGCTCGTGATCTTCGTACCCCTGGCTTTCGGCGGCTATGCCGCCGAGCAGGCAGGGAACCCGCGGCTGGAGGCGCTCGGGGTAGACCAGTCCGTGTCGCCGCTGCAGTCCGGGGGCAACATGGAGGGCAAGGAAGTCCGGTTCGGCATTGCCAACTCCGCCCTGTGGGCAAGCGTGACGACCGCCGCGTCGAACGGGTCGGTCAACTCGATGCACGACTCCTATACGCCGCTGGGCGGACTGGTACCGATGTGGCTGATGCAGCTCGGCGAAGTCGTGTTCGGCGGCGTCGGCAGCGGGCTGTACGGGATGCTGATGTTTGCCATCGTCGCGGTGTTCATCGCAGGCCTGATGGTCGGTCGTACGCCGGAGTACCTGGGCAAGAAGATCGAAGCATACGAAGTCAAGATGGCCTCCCTGGTGCTGCTGATTCCGTGCTTCGTCGTGCTGCTGGGAACGGCCATCGCCAGCGTCACACCGGTTGCGACCGCCAGTGTCGCCAATCCGGCCGTGCATGGATTCTCCGAGATCCTCTACGCCTTCTCGTCAGCCGGCAACAACAACGGCAGCGCTTTTGCGGGACTCTCCGCGAATACGCCCTTCTACAACATCGCGCTCGGCATCGCGATGTGGATATCGCGGTACTGGCTGATGATCCCGGTGCTCGCCCTGGCAGGCAGCCTGGCGATGAAGAAGGCCACTGCGGTGACTGCCGGCACGCTGCCGACCCATACCCCGCTCTTCATCACGATGCTGGTGGGTGTTGTCCTGATGGTGGGTGCACTGACCTTCGTGCCGGCGCTGGCGCTCGGCCCGATCGTCGAGCACCTGCAGATGACTGGTAGAGGTTAGTCCATGACCACTCAAGCACAGACTGTTCCCCCTGTACCGACTGCCAGGCCGGCCCGCTTCACGCCCCCGATCATCCGGTCGGCGATCGGCCAGGCATTCCGCAAATTCGATCCGCGGGTCCAGATCCGCAATCCCGTGATGTTCGTGGTGTTTGCGGGCAGCGTGTTCACGACGATCCTCGGTATCGGTGCGGTCGCCGGAGTCATCGAGAACGCCGGTCGGCCCGGATTCATCTTCGCCGTGGCCGCCTGGCTGTGGCTGACGGTGTTCTTCGCGAACTTCGCGGAGGCCGTGGCGGAGGGTCGGGGCAAGGCGCAGGCCGCGACGCTGCGTTCGATGCGGCGCCATGTGCAGGCAAAGAAGCTGTCCGGCGGCAAGCGCGGGGACCATCAGCTGGTCGAGTCAGGGAGCCTGCGTCAGGGCGATTTCGTGCTGGTCGAGGCGAATGACACCATTCCGGCGGACGGGGAGATCGTTGCAGGCGTGGCATCGGTCAACGAAAGCGCCGTTACCGGGGAATCCGCGCCCGTCCTCCGGGAGGCCGGCGGTGACTTTACCTCGGTTACCGGCGGCACGCGGGTACTTTCCGACTGGATCGTCGTGCGCATCACCAACAAGGAGGGGGCCCTGGGTGCGCTCGTGCTGCTGCCGATCTTCCTTTGGCCGGCGCGACGGTTCGGGGCC
>JANNNQ010000373.1:0-16136 GCA_031398625.1 Pseudomonadota bacterium | reverse complement strand
CTGCCGATCACGAAGACCGTCGCCCTCGAGCTGCCGCCCACCGACACGGCGAGCACACTGCCTGGTGTGGCGGGTCTTGCGGCGCCGATCGGTGCAGGCAGCGGCCCTCTCGTATCTGAGCAGGATCGCCTTGCCAGCCTCGTAAGCAGCGGCAGCATCGGCTTGATGCTGGTGACGTTCTTCGGGCTCGGTATCCTGCTGTCGTTCACTCCCTGCGTGCTGCCGATGATTCCGATCCTCTCCGGCATCATTGCCGGACAAGGCGGCAGCCTCACGCCGGCGCGCAGCTTTTCGCTTGCCTTCACGTACGTGCAGGGAATGGCACTGACCTATGCCGCGGCGGGCGCAGTATTTGCCCTCGTTTTCAAGCAGGCACCGCAAGCCACGTTCCAGCAACCGTGGATCATTACCCTGTTCGCGGTGCTCTTCGTGGCGATGGCGTTTGCGATGTTCGGGGCCTACAACCTCCAACTGCCCAGCGCCTTGCAGACCCGCCTCACCGACGTGAGCAACCGGCAACGCTCCGGCAGCTATGTCGGCACGTTCATCATGGGCGCCCTGTCGTCGCTGATCGTCACCGCGTGCGTCGCCCCGGTGATCGTCGCCGCCCTCTCCGTCATCGCGCAGACCGGCAACCTGATGCGCGGCGCGAGTGCGCTGTATGCGACGGGCCTCGGGATGGGCGTGCCGCTCCTGATCGTCGGGGCCTCGGCGGGATCGCTGCTGCCTCGCGTAGGGCCGTGGATGGACACGATCAAGTCGCTGTTCGGCGTGATGTTCCTGGGCGTCGCGATCTACGTGCTGACGCCGCTCCTGCCCGCCGCAGTGACGCTGCTGCTGTGGTCGGCGCTCGCGGTGATTGGCGGTTTCTGGGTGTTTTCGTTGAAGAAGCGCGATGGTGCGCCCGCTGCTGCTCCGCTGCGGGCTGCGGGGCTGCTGGCGCTGTTCTATGGTGTCATCCTGCTGATCGGGGCCGCGGCAGGCGGCAAGGATCCGCTGCAGCCGCTCAAAGGGACATTGCTGGCGGGCACTCCTGGCCAGGCCGGCGCTGATCATGGGCTCGAACTCAAGCGCATCAAGTCAGCCGGGGATCTGGATCGCGAGTTGCAGGCGGCGGCGGCGGCAGGACGTCCCGTTATGCTGGACTTCTATGCGGACTGGTGCGTGTCGTGCAAGGAGATGGAAAAGTACACGTTCACCGATGCGGGCGTTCAGGCGTCGCTGGCGGGGGGCGTGCTGTTGCAGGCCGACGTGACCGCCAATGACGAGACGGACCAGGTGCTGCTCAAACGTTTCGGCATCTTCGGTCCGCCAACGATTGCGTTCTTCGGTACCGACGGCGCCGAACGGCAGAACTACCGGCTGGTCGGCTTTGTGCCGGCAGACCGGTTCCGTGCTCATGTGACGGCTGCCTTTGCCGCCGCCACAGCAGAGTCGACATGAACCGGAACCTGGGGTTCGGGGTCATCGCCGTCGTGGCTGGCACGATCGGGTTCTTCGCCTACCGGGGCATCGGGACACAGCCCGGGGAAACGACCGTGGCGCCTGCCAGCCGCCCGCTGCCGGAAGTGCTCCCGGCCTTTTCGCTCCTGAACCGGGAAGGCACGGTGCAGTCCATCCAGGACTGGCCGGGCAAGTCGATGATCGTCAACTTCTGGGCCACCTGGTGCGCCCCCTGCCGCCGCGAAATCCCGTTGCTCAACGAGATCCACCGGACCCGGTCCGCGGAAGGCTTCCAGATCGTCGGTGTCGCCGTGGATTTCCGCGAAGACGTCCTGAGGTTCGCTGACGAGGTCGGCATTGACTATCCCGTCCTGATCGGGGAACAGGATGGGGTGGAAGCCGCGAATGCCTTCGGGATCCAGGCGGTGGGCTTTCCCTTCACGGCGTTCACCGACAACCAGGGCCGGATCATCAATCTGCACGTAGGCGAGCTGACGGCGCCGCAGGCCGACGCGATACTGGGTACGATTGCGCGCGTCAACGCGGGGGAGCTGACCCCCGCAAGGGCCCGCACTGCCGTCGCCGAACTGCTCGGCAAGCTTCCCCCGCCAACCGGGAACACGACATAACTATCGCCAACTAGCCCGAACCGCAGGTAAACTCGTGCCCATCTGCGGCTAAAATCGCGCAAGAAGTTTCCTGCATGGCGCATATCATGCTTCTGAACGGCCCCAATCTGAACCTGATTGGGACCCGGGAACCGAATGTCTACGGTTCCGTGACTCTCGACCAGGTCGTCGCCCGTGCGACGCAGCTGGCCAAGGAGGCCGGCCACCATCTGTCTGCCTTCCAGAGCAATTCCGAGGCGGCACTGATCGACCAGATCCAGGCGGCACCGGCCAGTCATGTCGCTTTCATCGTCATCAACCCGGCGGCCTTCACCCACACCAGCATCGCGATGCGCGACGCCCTGCTGTCCGTGAAGATTCCGTTCATCGAGGTGCATTTCAGCAACCTGCATGCCCGGGAGGCGTTCCGCCACCATTCCTACTTCGCGGATATTGCCGTCGGGACCATCACCGGCCTCGGCGCCATGGGCTATGAACTGGCCCTGCGAGCGGCCATCCATCGCCTGAGCCCGAGCGGCCAGAAATAAGAATCGAGAGAAGGGAGATTGCATGGACATCCGCAAGGTCAAGAAACTCATCGAGCTGCTTGAGGAATCGGGGATCGCCGAGATCGAGATCAAGGAAGGCGAGGAATCCGTGCGCATCAGCCGCCAGCACAGCGGCCTGCCGGCTTATCCCCCGTCCCTCATGCACTATGCGGCGCCCACGGCGGCTCCGGTTGCCGCTGCGGCTCCGGCAGCTATCGCAGCCCCGGTCGCGGCAGCCAACAACGACCAGGCGGTTACGGCACCGATGGTCGGTACGTACTATGCGGCGTCGTCACCCGGGGCGAAGCCCTTTGTCGACATCGGCAGCGAAGTGAAGGTAGGCGATACGCTCTGCATCATCGAGGCCATGAAGATGATGAACCAGATCGAATCGGACAAAGCCGGAAAGGTCACCGCCGTGCTTGCCAAAAACGGCGACCCGGTCGAATTCGGCCAGGTCCTGTTCATTATCGAATGAACAGCCTCGTACGCGCCTGCCTGCACAGAACCCCCCACCATGCTTGAGAAAGTCGTTATCGCGAATCGCGGCGAGATAGGCTTGCGCATCCTGCGCGCCTGCCGCGAACTGGGCATCAAGACCGTCGCGGTCCATTCCACCGCCGACAACAACCTGAAGCATGTGCTGCTGGCCGATGAAACGGTATGCATCGGGCCGCCGTCGTCCAAGGAAAGCTACCTGAACATGCCCGCGATCATCAGCGCGGCAGAGGTGACGGATTCGGTTGCCATCCACCCGGGCTACGGCTTCCTGTCGGAGAACGCCGATTTCGCGGAACGCGTGGAGAAGAGCGGCTTCATCTTCATCGGGCCGCGCGCGGAGACGATCCGCCTCATGGGCGACAAGGTGTCTGCGATCAGGACGATGAAGAAAGCCGGCGTGCCCTGCGTTCCCGGCTCGGACGGCCCGATCGGCACCGATCATGACGAGACCTTCCGCATTGCCCGCGAGATCGGCTATCCCGTCATCATCAAGGCGGCGGCCGGCGGCGGCGGACGCGGCATGCGCGTGGTCCACAGCGAAGCGACGCTGCTCAACGCGCTGAACGTGACGCAGGCAGAAGCGCTCGCGGCCTTTGGCAACGGGCAGGTCTACATGGAGAAATACCTGGAACGGCCGCGCCACATCGAGATCCAGGTACTGGCCGACGAATACGGCAATGTCATCCACCTCGGCGAGCGCGACTGCTCGCTGCAACGGCGGCACCAGAAGGTGATCGAGGAAGCCCCCGCGCCCGGCATCACTGCCAAGCAACGGAAAATGATCGGTGAACGCTGTGTTGCGGCATGCCGCGAAGTCGGTTACCGGAGTGCCGGCACCTTCGAGTTCCTGTACGAGAACGGCGAGTTCTACTTCATCGAAATGAACACGCGCGTGCAGGTCGAACACCCCGTCACCGAACAGATCACGGGCATCGACATCGTCAAGGCGCAGCTCGAGATCGCCGCCGGGGAACGCCTGCGCTGGTCGCAGGGCGACATCCCGGTGCGCGGCCACGCCATCGAGTGCCGCATCAATGCCGAGGACCCTAAGGGATTCATCCCTTCCCCGGGTCCGGTTCGCCTGTTCCATGCACCCGGTGGCCCTGGTATCCGCGTCGATTCGCATCTCTACAGCGGTTACGTCGTGCCGCCATACTACGATTCGATGATCGGCAAGATCATCGCTTACGGCGAGGATCGTGACACGGCGATTGCGCGCATGAAGAATGCGCTGTCGGAAATGGTCATCGAAGGCATCAAGACCAACATCCCGCTGCACCAGGAAATATTCAATCACGCTGCCTTCAAGGCAGGCGGACTTGACATCCACTACCTGGAGCGCCGGCTGGGCATCAAGTAGCAGAAGCAGGACGATGGGCCCTGGCAGGAAGGACCCGGCCCTTTTCGATTTCTCTCTGGCCACTCTCACCAGCGCCCGGCGCCCTTCCTCATGCCGTTCCTCAAGATCGAAATGAACCTGGGCTTACAGGATCCGGAGCCCCTGGAAGAGGCCTTGTTCGCGGCAGGCGCGAGCTCGGTCCTGCTGGCGGACGCGGCGGACGATCCTGTGCTGGAACCGCAGCCGGGCACTACTCCGCTCTGGCCGACGGTACGGATAGAAGCCCTTTTTCCCGGCGACACCGACCGCCATGACGTCATGACGTGGTTGGGATTGCTGCTTGCAGGACCGCTGCCGCCCCATCGCTTCAGCCTCCTCGAAGACCGCAGCTGGGAACGGGAATGGCTGAAGGATTTTCGGCCGATGCAGTTCGGCAAGCGACTGTGGATCTGTCCTGGTGGGCAACGGCCTCCGGCTGCGGCACTGGACCCCAATGCGCCCCCCGTCATTCTCGAGCTCGATCCGGGTCTCGCGTTCGGCACGGGCACGCATCCCACGACCGCCCTGTGCCTGGAATGGCTCGATGCTGCGGAGCTCGCTGGCTGTACCGTCATCGACTACGGCTGCGGATCGGGGGTCCTGGCGGTGGCCGCGCTGAAGCTGGGCGCCGGAGCAGCCCTTGGGGTCGATATCGATCCGCAGGCCCTGATCGCCAGCCGCGACAATGCGGAACGCAACGGAGTCGTTGCACGTCTGACCTTGCAGCCAGCCTCTGCGACGCTCGAAGGGCAGGCCGACGTCTTGCTCGCGAACATTCTCGCCGCACCGTTGCATGCACTGGCTCCCACGCTGGCAACGCATGTCGTGCCGGGAGGCTGGCTGGTGCTGTCCGGCATTCTGGAATCGCAGGCGGAGGCAGTGGCGGCAAGCTACGCTCCATGGTTTGATGTGAGCCTTCCGACCCTTCGTGACGGCTGGGCCAGACTCGACGGTCGGCGTCTCGCTCCCGTCGCAGCCTGATCGCCAGTCCTTCAGCAGGATCAGAGGTTCGCTCGTGTTTACGGAATGCCCCGCCTGCCAGACGATGTTCCGCGTGACGGGCGCAATCCTGCGCGCGGGGCACGGGCAGGTGGAGTGCGGACAGTGCCACACCATTTTCGATGCCATCGATCGCCTGATCGACGACGTTCCGCAACCGAGCGGAACCTACCAGCCAGCTGGGTCAGAGAGTCCTCCTGCATTGCCGCCCCTGGCGGCGGAAGTTGCTGGGGGGGAGTTGCCCCCGGCAACGCAAGCCTGGGCGAATGACCTGCCGACCGGCGAGTTCCTGCTCAAGGATGGTGAACTGATTCCGGTCGGCACCCGCCCGGAAGGCACACTGGCGCGGGAGCCTGCGTCCACCGAGATCGAAGTCGATGAACCGGACGCGCCCGAGGAAATCACCCTCGAGGGCGACCGCATCGAAATCAGTGGCGTTTACCAGCAACCTGGATCCTGGCCGGAAGCCGGGGCAGAAACCGAAGACCCGGTTTTGCCCCCCGGCGAAGAACAAGCCAGCACCGCTGAAGCGGTGCCGGCCGCATCGGAATACACGCCGCTGGACGACGACCTGGAAGCCGAACTCGCGAACGGGGAACGGCCCGGTGGTCGCACTGCGATCTGGGCGATAGCCAGCCTGGTGCTGGTCATCGGCCTGCTCGCACAGGCCGTCCATCATTATCGTCAGGAACTCGTCCGGCATCCACGGCTGGGGCCCGCGCTGCTCAAGCTGTATGCAACGGCAAACCTCCCGCTCGCCCCGAACTGGGACGTGACGGGATACGAGATCCAGCAATGGGGTGTCGCTGCCGATCCCGCTGCGGCCGGCACCCTGCGGCTGCGGGCCAGCATCATGAACCGCGCGGGCTTCGCCCAGCCGTATCCCCTTATCCAGCTCACCCTGGAGGATCGCTGGGGAGAGCGGGTCGGCGCACGCGCCTTTGAACCTGCGGAGTATCTGGGACCGGGCACGCCCGCCGACCGGCTGCTGGCACCAAACCAGCGCGTCAATGCCGATATCGGGATCGTCGATCCGGGTGAGGACGCTGTCGGGTTCCATGTCGATGTCTGCCTGCAATCGGCAAGCGGCAACGAATGCGCGAGCGAGCGCCGCGGTGCGGAATAGCGATGCGGATCGGCCCCTACGAACTCGTCAACAATCTCGCGCTGGCCCCGATGGCCGGCGTAACCGATCTGCCGTTCCGGCTGCTCTGTCGCGACCTGGGCGCAGGGATCGCCGCCGGTGAAATGCTTACCTCAGACGTCCGGCTGTGGCATACCGAAAAATCCCGGCGCCGCATGGATCACAGCGGCGAGGCAGAACCGCGCGTCGTGCAGATTGCCGGCGGTGATCCGGAGATGATGGCCGAGGCAGCGAGGCGCAATGCCGATGCGGGCGCGCAGATCATCGACATCAACATGGGCTGCCCCGCGAAGAAAGTCTGCAACAAGGCGGCGGGTTCCGCCCTGCTCCGCGACGAGCGACTGGTCGCCGATATCCTGACCGCAGTGGTCAGGGCAGTCACGGTTCCGGTGACCCTGAAGATCCGCACCGGCTGGGACGCGAAGCATCGCAACGGCGTGACCATCGCGAAGCTCGCAGAGGATTGCGGCATCCAGTCGCTTGCGGTGCATGGCCGCACGCGTGCATGCCACTACACCGGGGACGCGGAATATGCAACTGCGTCCCTGATCAAACAATCGGTCACTATTCCCGTTTTCGTCAACGGAGACATCGACTCACCGCAGAAAGCCAAGGCCGTACTTGAAGAGACGCGTGCAGATGGCTTGATGATCGGGCGAAGTGCACAGGGACGGCCGTGGATCTTCCGCGAAATACACGCGTTTCTCACGACGGGGCAGCTGCTCGCGCCACCTTCCGCGCGGGAAGTCCGTGATACCATGCTGACTCATTTGTGCAACCTGCATGACTTCTATGGGGAAACAGCGGGAGTCCGGGTTGCACGCAAGCACATCGGCTGGTACGCCAGGGATCGCCCTGGCGCGGGAGTCTTTTGGCAGGCGATCGTGAGGATCGACACGGCAGCAGCACAACTCGCCGCCGTGCGCGACTACTTCGACGCGCTCGCGGGACAGATCGAACAACAGATAAGCGACGCGGCCTGAAGACCGTCAAAGGTCCTGCCCCAGGCGCAAGTGAAGGATTGTCATGGTGTCCAAGAAAGGAACACGGCTACGCAGAGAGCCGGTCTACAAGCCATCGTCGAAGGCGATGCCGCTGCGCACGATGACGGCCGATGCCCTGGACAGTTATTTCGCCAGCCTGAACGGCCATAAACCCGGCCAGCTTTACGATCTCGTCCTGCGCGAAGTGGAAGAGCCGCTGTTCCGGGCAGTGCTCGACTACGCCCAGGGCAACCAGAGCCGCGCCGCCGACATCCTCGGCATCAACCGCGGCACCCTGCGCAAGAAACTCAAGACCTACGGTCTCGCGGGTTGATGGCCAGCGTAAACATCAGGCGTGCACTCCTCAGCGTTTCCAACAAGGAAGGACTGGTTGATTTTGCCCGTGCCCTGCGCGATCTCGACATAGAAATCCTCTCGACCGGCGGAACTGCGCTGCTGCTCGAACACCAGGGCGTGGAGGTCAAGCAGGTTTCCGCGGAGACCGGCTTTCCGGAAATCATGGATGGCCGCGTGAAGACGCTGCATCCGAAGATCCATGGGGCGCTGCTCGGCCGCCGCGGCATCGATGACGACGTCATGCGCGAGTTTGGCATCGAGGCGATCGATCTCGTGGTAGTGAACCTGTATCCGTTCGCGGCAACCATCGCCCAGCCCGACTGCACCATCGAGAACGCGATCGAGAACATCGATATCGGCGGGCCGGCGATGGTGCGAGCCGCCGCCAAGAATCATGAGCGCGTGACCGTCGTCGTCGACCCGCTCGACTACGGCATCGTGCTCGCCGAGCTTGCCGGTGGCGAAGGCAGCATTTCTCCCGAGACGCGCCGCCGCCTGGCAGCCAAGGCCTATGCACATACCGCTGCTTACGATGCGACGGTTGCAAGCTATCTCTACTCCGTTGCGAATTCCGGATCGAACGGTTTTCCCGACCTGCTGCCCCTGCAGTTCCGCAAGCGCCTCGACCTGCGCTACGGCGAGAATCCGCATCAGCAGGCCGCGTTCTACATCGCCCAGGATGCCAAGGGCGCAGGCATCGGCAGCGCATCGCAGCTGCAGGGCAAGGCACTGTCATACAACAACGTAGCCGACGGCGATACGGCGTTTGAATGCGTGCGGCAGTTCGACGAACCAGCCTGCGTGATCGTGAAGCATGCCAATCCCTGCGGCGTGTCAGTGGGCACGGACATCCTCACTGCCTACAACAATGCCTATCGCACCGATCCGACCTCGGCCTTCGGCGGCATCATCGCCTTCAACCGCACCCTGGACGCAGTGACCGCCACCACGATGCTCGAACGGCAGTTCGTGGAAGTCATCATCGTTCCCGACCTCGACAGCGACGCGCGCGAGATCTGTGCCCGCAAGAGCAACATCCGCGTGCTGACCACGGGCAACCTCAACGACAGCAATACCCGCCTCGATTACCGCGGCGTCAATGGCGGGTTGCTGGTGCAGACCAGGGACACCGCCATGATCGGTGCGGAGGACCTCAAGGTGGTCACGCAGCGCAAGCCGACGCCGGCGGAAATGGACGATCTCCTGTTTGCTTGGCAGGTCTGCAAATTCGTGAAGTCGAACGCGATCATCTATGCGAGTGGCGGCATGACCATCGGCGTCGGCGCCGGCCAGATGAGCCGCGTGGTCTCCAGTCGCATTGCGGCAATGAAGGCGCACGATGAGGGACTGACCGTTGAGGGGGCAGTGATGGCATCGGATGCCTTCTTTCCCTTCCGGGACGGACTCGACGTCGCAGCCGGGTTCGGCATCAAGGCCGTGATCCAGCCGGGTGGGTCAGTGCGTGACGAGGAAGTCATTGCGGCTGCCAATGAACATGGCATTGCCATGGTGCTGACGGGCATGAGGCACTTCAGGCACTAGGAAAGGCTACAGGCTACAGGCGAAGATGATGAGTAAGCGACGTTTGCAGTTCAGGCCTCTCGCTCTGGCTGTAGCCTGTAGCCTGTAGCCTCGATTACGGAGCCTGGCTTGAAAGTACTCATCATCGGCGGCGGTGGCAGGGAACATGCGCTGGCATGGAAGACGGCCCGGTCACCACGTGTTTCTCGCGTCTACGTGGCGCCGGGCAATGCAGGAACCGCCACCGAACCCCGCGTGGAGAACGTGCCAATCGCTGCCGATGCGATTGCCGCGCTGGTCGACTTTGCCCGACACGAGTCCATCGACCTCACCATCTGTGGCCCTGAAACACCGCTGGTCCTTGGTGTCACTGACGCCTTCAAGGCGGCTGGCCTGCGTTGCTTCGGGCCCGATCGTTCGGGGGCGCGCCTCGAAGGCTCGAAGGCGTATTCGAAGGATTTCCTCAGGCGGCACGGCATCCCCACTGCTGCGTATGCAACTTTCACCCCGGCCTCGTTCTCTCCCGACTGGGTGCGGGCGCAACGTGCGCCTCTCGTGGTGAAGGCGGACGGGCTTGCGGCAGGCAAAGGCGTCGTGATCTGCGCGACCACCGACGACGCGGTTCGGGCGGCAGAGTCGATGTTCGCCGGGCAGTTCGACAAGGCCGGAGCGACCATCGTCGTTGAAGCGTTCCTCGAGGGCGAGGAAGCCAGCTTCATCGCCATGGTGGATGGCCTCGACATCCTGCCACTCGCCACCTCGCAGGATCACAAGCGGCGTGATGATGGCGACTGCGGACCGAATACCGGCGGCATGGGCGCATACTCGCCGGCCCCGGTCGTTACGCCCGCGATTCACCAACGCATCATGCGTGAGGTGATGGAACCGACGGTGCGTGGCCTGGCTGCCGAAGGCACGCATTACACCGGGTTCCTCTACGCCGGCATCATGGTCGCACCGGATGGCACGCCGAACGTACTCGAGTTCAATTGCCGGCTGGGCGATCCCGAGACCCAGCCCATCCTCATGCGGCTCGAGTCGGATCTCACCGAACTCTGCGAAGCGGCGCTGGATCACCGCCTTGGCGTTCAGCAGGCCCGATGGACACCGCACGCGGCTGTCGGCGTGGTGCTCGCTGCCGGCGGGTATCCGGACTCCGTGAACAAGGGCGACGTGATCTCGGGGCTCGAAGCAGCTGCCCGCCTTCCCGGCAAGGTCTTCCATGCCGGCACCGAACTCAAGGAGGGGCAAGTGGTGACGAACGGCGGCCGCGTGCTGTGCGCCGTTGGAACCGGCGCTACCGTCGGCGCTGCCAGAGAAGCGGCTTACACGCTCGCAACAGCCATCCGCTGGGACGGTCTGCAGTACCGACGCGATATCGGCCATCGCGCCGTCGCGCGCGAAACAGCCTGACGGGGTGATGCAAAGGGCTTTGCATCACCCTGCTAAGGAACCTCTGAAATACTGCCATCTGAAACTGTCGACGCATTTTCGATCATGGTCTTTCAATCAGTTGCATCGCTGTTCGCCTGGCACATGCAGGTAAATCAGAGCTTCCCTAACTCCTGGCGTCGACTTCGAACACCACGTTGACGAACCCGCCGTTCGCGAGTTCGAAGCTGTGTTCGATGCCTTCAGAGGTGGGCACGCCATCCGCGAATGAATCCAGGCTCGCCTTTGGCACTGCCAGCCAGAGTCCGGTCGGATCACTGTCGAGGCGCCAGGCTCCGAATCGATCACTGGCCACACTGGCCTGGAAGGCATGCTGCCCCGGCAGGGTGACAGCCATGACCAGCGCGCGGCCTGCATGCAGCTGGTCGAATTCTCCACGGGTAACCCGGAAGCGCACTTCCTGTGGCGCGAAGCGAACATTCATCGGTCACTCTCCTGTCGCGATTGCCTTCTCCATCCGGTAATCGTCCATCACGAAGCCGTCACCGATGTCCGTCACGACGTCGGCGACGGTGACGAAGCCCAGCCGTTCGTAGGCGCGGACGGCCGGGTTGAACTTGTTGACCGTGAGACTGACCACGGGAAGGCGTTCACGGCGGCATTCTGCCTCGATGAAATCCAGCGCCCGCCGGGCCACTCCGTGTCCGCGCCAGGCCTTGAGCAGATAGAGCTTGGCCAGAAACATGCGCCCCGCGGCAGGTTGCGGTTCGATGGCGAAATAGCCGACGGCCATTTCCCCGGTGCGCAGCAGGTAGTAGCGCAGTCCCGTCGCCTGCTGCCCCGCAATCGCAACGGTGCTCTGGAATCGCGGAACCATGTAGTCGACCTGCACGATGCCGATGATCGGGACGTAATGTTCGTACCAGATCTCGTGGGCGAGACGGGCAACCACTGCAACATCCGCCGGCGACTCGACCGCTGCAATGACAAGGTCGGGCCGGGCAACGCGCGCGGCAGATTCACTCATTGTCCGGAAGCGCCTGCAGGGGGCCGTGTGATGAGTTGCTCGGTCAGCTCATCGAGTGCCCGCAGCGCCGCTTCGAAGCCGGCAGGATCGGGAACGTGTTCCGTCACCTTCGACTCCCAGGTGAAGTACGTGCCCCGCGCATCCTGGCGGACGGCAACCGTGCGATAACCCTTGGCGGCGCCGCAATCGAAGCTGGCTTCGCGGAAGCCCGCCGATACCGGGCGGCAGTCTCCCGACTCGACCATGCGTGCGTATGCCCGCTCATAGCTCGCCCCGGCCTCGTCCCCTGAATTCCCCTGGTACGTACGAACCTCCGTGTACAGCTCGAACGGGATGCGAAGCTTCCGGGTAACGCCATCATCACCCTGCGTGGCGAGCTCCGTGCGAAAGCGGGGGTAGATCGAGCGGCGCAGTTCACCGGCCCCGAGCGACGCACGGATCATGAACTGCCCGACATCCTGGTCACGGGTTGCCTCTGCAGCGCTGACGAAGGTCGGCAAGCCGCAGCCGATGAGGAAAACGAGGGTGACGAAGGCTGACCTGAAATGCATCGTCGCAGTCCGCTTGAGGTGAAGTCAGGCCACTTTCCCCTGTCGGGGTCGCAGCCGCAAGCCCCCGGCCGACCCCGTCAACCCGCCCGGAGACGGGCGGCCCGGGTCTTTTCGTCAGTGTAGCCGCTGGTCCAGATCTGGCCTTCCCGGGCATGGGTGCGCACCGTGACCGCCTGGACCTTCTTGAACTCCTGGCAGTTGACTGGCTTGGCGCTGTCCGCGAAGTAGGCCCGAACCAGGTCGAGTACGGTCGCCGCAGCGCCTGCCATTTCGCTCGCCGCGGAGTGCGCCATGATCCGCACGCGCCACCACTGTGCCCGCGATCCCGCCTGCTTCATTTCCTTGCAGAACCGGTCAATGAGCAGGACACTCGAACTCAAGGTGTTGTCGGTCAGCTCGAGTGGACGGTCATTCAGCATGGCGACATAACGCAGATGCAGCAGCCCGCCGATACCCTGGGTATCGTCGTACAGGTTGATCGCCAGGCTGGCGCGCAGGTGCGCAACGAGGAGTTCAGGCTCCTTCGAGATGCGGAAGGCATCCGGCTCGACGATGAATTCGCTGGGAACGACAACAGCCATCAATCCTCCATTCGTCTCGATACTGCCCAGCACCCGCCACCCAGGCTGCGGCCTGCATCACGGATTGGGACGGGCGGGCAGCGAACAGGCATTTCAAGGCCTGCTGGGGGCTGTATCGGCCCCGGTGGCGTTAAACCTGAGCGCTGCGGTTGCAATGAATATCTCCCGGAGGAAGTAGATCAGGGCCGCCGCCAGGCTCAGCATGGCAATGATGAAAGTCACGGCAACGGGCAGGTCGACTTCGATCTGGAACAGCGAACTCACGAACAGGCTGACCACGACGAGCGCCACCAGGAGGGCGCTCACCACGCACAGCGCAATCGCCTTGTTGATGAGCCGGGCCCGGACGGCAATGACGCGCAGGCGCTCGCGCACTTCCACCGCCTCGGCAAATGCAGGGTCCCGCAACTGCGCTTCCATGAGCCGCGCACGGTCGACTACGCGGGCCAGGCGGCTGGCAAGCACGTTGAACGTGGTCGCGATGGCAGTCAGCAGGAAAACGGGCGCGACTGCGAGCTGGATCGCGTGGGCAATACCGATGATTTCGGGGGCAGCAACATCCATGGGTGCGGGAACAGACCGTCTGTGGGGCCGGCATTATGCCCGACCCTCTGCGCTGATTCGGTCAGGTAAACCCGGACTTGGCAGCGCACGAGGCGTCTGCGAGAGGTGGCCCGGTGGCAGTAAACGGCCGCCCGACGATGGGCGCCAGAATCAGCAGCTGCATTCCAACAGCCTGATTATCAATACAAATACTCCCACAGGCGGACTGCACAACGGAGGCATTTTTACAGTGACCGGACCGTGAATGGATACCGGCCAGGATCCACATCGCGAACGCTCCGATCGGGTAGTGCCGCCACACAGCATGCACGCTGACCCGTGCGGACAACCCCCACGGAGCGGGCCGCATTCATGGACTGCGCTGTTCACTGCAGGCAAGAAAAAGGGGCGCTTGTGGCGCCCCCGATGATTGTTGTTGTCCGCTGTATCCGCTGCGGCGGCTCCCGCTTCAGGTGGTAGCGGCGATACCTGGCAACGTGACCTCGAAATTCGATAGTCCGTTGCAAGGCCCGTCGTCGCGCCTGTGCTGCCTGCTCTTTAGATTCCCCCCGTGCGCCCCCATGAATCCTCGGGTTATTCCCCCTCGACCGTGTGCCTGTGTACGCCTCCCTGCCGCAACAGGCAAGTACCTTTGCACTTCAGCGCTTCATCGCATCGAAGAAATCGCCGTTCGTCTTGGTGTCCTTCATCTTGTCGAGCAGGAACTCGATCGCGGCCAGCTCGTCCATCGGATGGAGCAGCTTGCGCAGGATCCAGATCTTCTGGAGCTCGTCCTGGCTGGTAATCAGTTCTTCGCGACGGGTGCCGGAACGGTTGATGTTCACCGCCGGGAAAACCCGCTTCTCCGCCACGCGGCGATCGAGGTGAATCTCGGAATTGCCCGTGCCCTTGAATTCCTCGTAGATCACGTCATCCATGCGCGAACCCGTATCGATCAGCGCCGTTGCCAGGATCGTGAGCGAACCGCCCTCCTCAATGTTGCGGGCTGCACCGAAGAACCGCTTCGGGCGCTGCAGCGCATTCGCATCCACGCCACCCGTCAGCACCTTGCCGGAGCTCGGCACGACCGTGTTGTAGGCGCGGGCGAGACGCGTGATGGAATCAAGCAGGATCACTACATCGCGCTTGTGCTCGACCAGGCGCTTGGCCTTTTCGATCACCATTTCCGCCACCTGCACGTGCCGGCTCGCAGGCTCGTCGAACGTCGACGACACCACCTCGCCCCGCACGGTCCGCGCCATTTCCGTCACTTCCTCGGGCCGCTCGTCGATGAGCAGCACCATCAGGTAGCACTCCGGATGGTTGAACGCGATCGAGCTCGCGATGTTCTGGAGGAGCATCGTCTTCCCGGCCTTGGGCGGCGAGATGATGAGGCCGCGCTGGCCCTTGCCGATCGGCGACACGAGATCGATGACTCGGGCGGTCAGGTCTTCGGTCGACCCCGTGCCGCGCTCGAGCTTCAGCCGCTTTGTCGGATGCAGCGGCGTCAGGTTCTCGAACAGCACCTTGTGCTTGGCGCTCTCCGGGGAATCGAAATTGATCTCGCCTACTTTAAGCAGGGCGAAATAACGTTCGCCGTCCTTCGGGGGGCGAATCAGGCCGGAGAGCGAATCGCCCGTCCGCAGGTTGAAACGGCGGATCTGGCTGGGAGACACATAGATGTCGTCGGGACCGGCGAGATAGGAACTGTCGGCCGAGCGCAGGAAGCCGAAACCATCCTGCAGGATCTCGAGGACGCCGTCGCCATAGATGTCCTCACCGCTGCGGGCATGCGCCTTCAGGATCGAGAAAATGATGTCCTGCTTGCGCGAGCGGGCCATGCTCTCGAGGCCCATTTTCTGCGCAATGTCGACGAGTTCGGGGACGGGCTTCAGCTTGAGCTGGGTCAGGTTCATCGACTGGCGCGAAGCAGCCAGCTCGGCAGCCGAGATCACCTGCACGTCATCGCTGTCGATCAGGTCGTCGATCGGCAGCCCTTCCTCGCGGCGGTTGCCACGGTTGCCGTCCCGATTGCCGTCGCCACGGTTACGGCCGCCGCCGCCACCGCCACCACCGCCGCCCTTGTTGCCGCCGCCGCCTTGACGGTTGCGGGCCTGGTTGCCTAGAAAGCCTCTCACAGTTTGGTATCCAGAAATGCAGCCAGATCCGATTTGCGCAATGCGCCCACCTTCTGGCCTTCGACTTGCCCGTTCTTGAACAGAATGAGCGTGGGGATGTTGCGAATGCCGAATTTCGGCGGCGTCTGCGGATTCGACTCAATGTCGATCTTGGCCACGCGGAGCTTGTCTTTGTACTCCGTGGCGATCTCATCGAGGATCGGCGCGATCATTTTGCAGGGCCCACACCACTCGGCCCAGAAGTCGAGAAGGACGGGCTTGTCGGACTTGAGCACGTCCTGGCTGAACGTTGCGTCCGTTGTGTGGACGATGTCCGGATTACTCACGTGGAAGGACCTCCATAGGAAAACAGCATTGCTTTGAGGATCGAGTGTTTGGGATGTTGTTGAAGCGGCGCTTGGCGGAGCGGCAGGAAGCCATGC
>JANNNQ010000363.1:0-2456 GCA_031398625.1 Pseudomonadota bacterium | reverse complement strand
CACGACCCGGCGCGCGGCGCGCGGCGGATGAAGCTGGCCGAAGTCTCGCGCCACTTCACCGGCGTGGCGCTTGAGTTGTCGCCTGACGCCGACTTCAAGCCGCGCACCGAGCGCCAGCAGGTCACGCTGCGCCAACTGCTCGGCCGCGTGACGGGGCTCAAGCGCTCGCTGGCCCAGATCTTCCTGCTCGCGCTGGCGCTCGAAGCCTTCGTGCTGTTGTCGCCGTTCTTCATCCAATGGGTCGTCGACGGCGTGCTGCTCAGCGCCGACCGCGACCTGCTGGTCACCCTCGGCGTCGGCTTTGCGCTGCTGGTGCTGATGCAGGTGGCTGCGGGCGCGCTGCGCTCGTGGGCCGTGCTCTACCTGTCGGCGACGCTCAACGTGCAATGGGTCTCCAACGTCTTCGCGCACTTGCTGCGCCTGCCGCTGGCGTGGTTCGAGAAGCGCCACACCGGCGACGTGATGTCGCGCTTCGGCGCCATCCAGCAGATCCAGCAGACGCTGACGACGCACTTCATCGAGGCCGTGCTCGACGGCCTGCTGGTGGTGGTGACGCTGGCGATGATGTTCGTCTACAGCACCGTGCTGACGGCGATCGTGCTCGGCGCGGTGGCGCTGTATGCGCTGCTGCGCTGGGCCTTCTTCCGCCCGCTGCGCAACGCGACCGAGGAGGCCATCGTCCAGGAAGCGCACCGGGCCACGCACTTTCTCGAATCGCTGCGCGGCGTGCAGGCGATCAAGCTCTTCAACCGCCAGCACGACCGCCAGGCGCGCTTCATGAACGTGGTCGTCGATGCGATGAACGCCCACATCGCGACGCGCAAGCTCGACCTGCTGCTCGTCATGTCGCACAAGCTGCTGTTCGGGCTCGAGCGGGTCGCGGTGATCTGGGTCGGCGCGCTGCTGGTGATGGAGCGCAGCTTCACGATCGGCATGCTGTTTGCGTTCATCGCCTTCAAGGAACAGTTCGCGACCCGCGTCAGCGGGCTGATCGACAAGGTGGTCGAGCTGAAGATGTTGAAGCTCCAGGGCGAACGCCTGTCGGACATCGTGCTCACCGCGCCCGAAGAGGATCGCGCAACGCCGCCGGCCGCCGGCCGCGAAGTCGAAGCCCGCCTTGAGCTGCGCAACCTGGCCTTCCGCTACGCCGACAATGAGCCCGACGTGCTCGCCGGCTGCAGCCTGGTGATCGAGCCCGGCGAATCGGTGGCCATCGTCGGCCCGTCGGGCTGCGGCAAGACGACGCTGCTCAAGCTGATGCTCGCCGTCCACGCGCCGCGGTCGGGCGAGATCCTGGTCGGCGGCTTGAGCCTGGCCCAGCTCGGCCTGGCGCGCTGGCGCGACATGATCGGCACCGTGATGCAGGACGAATCTCTGTTCGCCGGATCGATCGCCGACAACGTCTGCTTCTTCGACGTCGAGCCCGACCTGGCCTGGGTCGAGGAGTGCGCCCGCCTGGCGTCGGTGAGCGCGGAGATCGAAGCCATGCCGATGGGCTACCAGACGCTGATCGGCAGCATGGGCGCGAGCCTGTCCGGCGGCCAGAAGCAGCGCCTCCTGCTGGCCCGTGCGCTCTACAAGCGGCCGAAATTCCTGTTCCTCGATGAGGCGACGAGCGCGCTCGACGTCGACCGCGAACGCCTTGTGAACCGGGCCGTCGCGCAGTTGAAGCTGACGCGCGTGATCGTCGCCCACCGGCCCGAGACGATCGCCTCCGCCGACCGGGTGATCGTGCTGCAGCACGGCACGGCGCAGACCTTGCAGCACCTGCGGGGCGATGCCGCAGTGCGCCGGGAACGGGCATGAACCGCCCCCGGGCCGAACACGTGCCCACCGAGATCGAGTGGCGCGTCTGCCGCTTCGGCGAGCTGAGCCCGGTCGAGCTGGCGCGCATCTACCGTGCGCGGCAGCTGGTGTTCAGCATCGAACAGCAGTGCGTCTATCTCGACGCCGATGAAGCCGACGAGCTGTCGCATCACCTCGCGGCGTGGTCGCCGCAACACTCGATCCCGCTCGCCTACGCTCGGCTGGTGAACCCCGGCGTCAAGTACGCCGAGCCCTCGATCGGGCGCGTGATCACGATGGCTGCCGCACGCGGGCAGGGGCTCGGCCGCGTGTTGGTGCGCCGGGCGATCGAGCTCAGCGCGCAGGTCCATCCGGGGCATGCGATCCGCATTTCGGCGCAAGAGCGGCTGGCGCGCTTCTATGCCGAGTTCGGCTTCGTGGCGGTGGGCTTGCCGTACCTGGAGGATGGCATTGCCCACCTGGAGATGTTGCTCCCCGGGTGAGCCGCGTCGGGTTCAAGTCGAACCGCCGCCTGGCCGGGTCTGCCGTTCCAGCGCGCTGAGCCACCGAAGCGCGTGCTCGCGGCTCGCGCCACACATCTCGCGCGACGGCCGAAGCGCCGAGCAGACGGTCGGCCGTTCGGGCTTGCCGAACAGCCGGCAGCGCAGTTC
>JANNNQ010000323.1:0-7657 GCA_031398625.1 Pseudomonadota bacterium | reverse complement strand
CTGTTAGACTTGGTCTAACTTGCGTTTGACTCTAGTCGCCACCCTTCTTTAAGTCAACGAGCAGTCAAGGCAGCGGCCACGGAAAAAATGGAGAGGAAGCACGCGATTGACCGCCCGCACCCCGGCCGAGCAAGCTTGCGGCCCCCAGCCCGCCCGCCCCGACCGACGTCAGTGGAATCCCGAGCGCCCGCAACCGTGACTACCCGGAAATCCCGTGAACCACAGCAGCCCAAGGAGGCCGGCATCGACACCGGCGGCGCAGGAGCGCCCGATTTCGAGAAAGCCTTGAGCGATCTTGAAGCCATCGTCGAGCAGCTCGAGCAGGGCGACCTGCCTCTCGAAGAATCCCTGCAGGCTTTCGAGCGCGGAGTGGCCCTCACTCGCCAGTGCCAGGTCGCGCTCAGGCAGGCCGAGCAGAAGGTGGAAATCCTGTTGCGCAAGACGGGCCAGCCCGAACCCTTCGACACTGTTGCCGGCGCCGACGCCGACTGACCCCATGGCAGCGGGATTTCCCTCGATGCAGACAGCCGCCCCTCGGGCGCCAACCGCGTTTCAGACGCAGCTGCGTGAGTGGCAGTCCCGGATTGAACAGCAGCTTGAACAGCGACTGCCCGATCCGTCCCTTGCGCCCGAACGGCTGCATGCCGCACTGCGATACAGCGTCCTGGGCGGCGGCAAACGGGTCCGGCCCATCCTCGTTTATGCGACCGGGCAGGCTCTCCAGGTGCCTGAAACCGAACTGGATGCTGCGGCCTGCGCCATTGAGTTCATTCATGCGTATTCGCTGGTGCACGACGACCTGCCCGCAATGGACGACGACGACCTGCGGCGGGGTCGCCCCACGTGCCACAGGGCATTTGATGAAGCGACCGCGATCCTCGCGGGAGATGCCTTGCAGGTGCTCGCGTTCCAGATCCTGGCTCGCGACCCGGCAGGCCCCAGGGATCCTGCGCTCCGTTTGAAGCTGATCGACATTCTCGCCGAAGCCAGCGGTACGGCGGGGATGGCGGGCGGGCAGGCGCTCGACCTTGCGGCAGGCGGCAAGCAGCTCACGCTCGCCGCGGTCGAGGACATGCATGCCCGCAAGACCGGGGCGCTGATCCGTGCAAGCGTCATCATGGCCAGTCATTGCGCGCCGATCCCGGAAAGCACGCGCGCGCAACTCGAGCTGTTCGCGTCCCGGATCGGTCTCGCCTTCCAGATCCAGGACGACTTGCTGGATATCGAAGGCGACCCGCAGCTCCTTGGCAAGGCAGTCGGGGCGGATCGCCAGCATGGCAAGCCCACGTATCCTGCCGTCGCCGGAGTCGAGGCGGCTCGCAAGAGGCTGGTGGAACTGCACGAAGAAGCCCTGGATACCATTGCCCCGCTGGCCAGCCCCTCGCTTGCTGCACTCTCCGACTGGCTGGTCGGACGCCAGTCCTGAGGCTTCAAGTCAGCCCGGTGTAGACTCGCCCTCGATGAAATCGCCTGAAACCTATCCGCTGCTTGCCGGCATCGACCTGCCCGCCGACCTGCGCCGCCTGCCCCTTGCGCAGCTGGACGCGGTGGCCGCGGAACTGCGGCGCTACCTGGTCGAAACCGTCAGCCAGATGGGCGGCCATTTCGCAGCCGGCCTTGGCACCGTCGAACTCACCGTAGCCCTGCACTATGTCTTCGATACGCCGAATGACCGGCTCGTATGGGATGTCGGCCACCAGGCTTATCCGCACAAGGTCCTCACCGGACGTCGCGACCGGCTGCAGACCATCAAGCTGAAGGATGGCCTTGCGCCCTTTCCTTCCAGGAAGGAAAGCGAATACGACACGTTCGGCGTCGGCCATTCGAGCACGTCGATCAGCGCAGCCCTCGGGATGGCCATCGGCGCGGCCCGGTCCGGAGAGCGCCGCCGCGTGGTTGCCATCATCGGCGATGGTGCGATGAGTGCCGGCATGGCCTTCGAGGCCCTCAACCACGCGGGCAGCACCGACGTCGACCTGCTCGTCATCCTGAACGACAACGACATGTCGATCTCCGAGAACGTCGGCGCGTTCTCCAATTATTTTGCCCGCGTCCTGTCGGGCAAGCTGTACGCGAACCTGCGCGAAGGCAGCAAGAAAGTGCTGAAGCGCATGCCCACCGTGTGGGAGCTAGCCCGCCGGTCGGAAGAACACATGAAGGGCATGGTCCTGCCCGGCACGATCTTCGAGGAGATGGGCCTCAACTACATCGGCCCCATCGACGGGCATGACATCGGCGCCCTCGTAGCGACACTGAAGAACCTGCGCGATGCCCGGGGTCCCCAGTTCCTGCACATCGTCACGCGCAAGGGCAAGGGCTACGCGCCCGCGGAGGCTGATCCGATCAAGTGGCATGGCCCGGGGCCCTTCGATCCGGAGAGCGGTGTCATCTTCAGGGACAAGGCCACCGGTCCCACGTACTCGCAGGTATTCGGGCAATGGCTGTGCGACATGGCGGCCGCAGATCCGCGAATCGTCGGCGTGACGCCCGCCATGCGCGAGGGCTCGGGGCTCGTCGAGTTCTCGAAGCGCTTCCCCGACCGTTACTTCGATGTAGCAATCGCCGAACAGCACGCCGTGACTTTCGCGGCGGGCCTGGCATGCGAAGGGACGCGCCCGGTCGTCGCGATCTATTCGACGTTCCTGCAGCGAGGGTATGACCAGCTGGTGCACGATGTCGCCTTGCAGAATCTGCCGGTGGTGTTTGCCGTTGACCGTGCGGGCCTCGTCGGCGGCGACGGAGCGACCCACCAGGGCAGCTTCGACCTGTCCTTCCTGCGCTGCATTCCCGGCGTCACGATCATGGCACCCGCGGACGAGAACGAGTGCCGCCAGATGCTGTACACGGGCGTGCAGCTCGACTCTCCCGCGGTCGTACGCTATCCCCGCGGCACGGGACCCGGTGCGCCGCTTGTGGCCGAGATGCAGGCTCTGCCGCTCGGCAAGGCGCAGATCCGCCGCGAGGGACGCAGCGGGCTCGCGATCCTCGCGTTCGGCCCGCTGGTGCCCGCCTGTGCGGCGCTCGCCGAACGACTCGATGCGACGCTGGTAAACATGCGCTTCATCAAGCCCATGGATACCGGGCGGGTACTGGAGATCGCGAGGAGCCATGAGGCCGTCGTGACGGTTGAAGAGAACGTCGTGGCGGGCGGTGCCGGCAGCGCCGTCGACGAGCTGCTGATCGCGCATGACCGCGCCCTGCCCGTCCTGAACATCGGCATTCCGGATGCCTTCATCGAACACGGTTCGCGTGACGACTGCCTCGTCGCGGCACGCCTCGATCCAGCCAGTCTCGAGTCCACCATAACTCAGTGGTGGCGTGTCACGAAGCGCCCCGCCGCGGCCCATTCCCGGTGACAAGCGGAGCCCCCGTCCCTTGATTTATACTCCGGCCGGCCACATTGACCGGCTTGCCGGTCCTCAAGTCCTTGTCCTGGCGCCGGACAGTGCCTGAATTTCGAATCCGCCAGGCGGGCGCCGACGAAATGTCGTCAGTCCGTCCCGCCCGTTTCCCGGAGCCAAGCCCATGTCCACCCCCATCGCTCGTCCAAAGCCCGCCGGCATCGAGGACGTCCAGAGCCGGGCCGATACGCGCCGCATTCCCATCAACAAGGTGGGCATCAAGGACATCTATCATCCCGTACGCGTGAAGGACCGCTCGGGTGGTGACCAGCACACGGTCGCGAGCTTCAACATGTACGTGGCCTTGCCCCACAACTTCAAGGGCACGCACATGTCGCGCTTCGTGGAGGTCCTCAATCGCAACGAGCGCGAGATCTCCGTCGACTCGTTCCGGGAGATGCTGGCGGAGATGACGGGCCGGCTGGATGCAAAGTCGGGCCACATCGAGATGAGCTTTCCGTACTTCGTCATGAAGAAGGCTCCCGTGTCCGGCGTCGCGAGCCTCATGGACTACAAGGCCTCCCTCATCGGCGAATTCCACGACGGCAAGCCGGAGCTGTGGATCAAGGTCGTAGTGGCCGTCACCAGCCTGTGCCCCTGTTCCAAGGACATCTCGGACTACGGTGCACACAACCAGCGCTCGCACATCACCATCAGCGCGCAGATCTCCGACCACATGTGGCTGGAGGAGCTGATCGACATGGCGGAGCAGGAAGGCTCGTGCGAGCTCTATGGAATCCTGAAGCGGCCGGACGAGAAGTACGTGACGGAGCGGGCTTACGACAACCCGAAGTTCGTCGAGGACATCGTGCGCGATGTCGCCGTGCGCCTCAATAACGAGGAACGCGTGCGGGCATACGTCGTGGAGTCAGAGAATTTCGAATCGATCCACAACCACTCGGCCTATGCACTGATCGAGCGGAACAAGGACGCGTGACCGACGGCGGCGCGTGATCCTCAGGCGCCGGCTTTGTCGCCGCTCTGGAGGCGGCCGATGAGGTTGCTGAGGAAGACCTTGTTGAAGCGCAGCTGGCAGGAGGCGGATGCCTGCTCGAGCAGCGTGGAGCTCACCTTCATCAGCGTGACGTCGGACAGTGCCTTGATGGTCGCCAGCCGCTTGGCGCCCCGCAGATAGCTGGTCTCGCCGAAGCAGTCCCCCGTTTCCAGCTGGCCCACCGCCCGGTTGTTCCTGACGACGGCCACATTTCCGGAAACGATCACGTAGAAGCGGTCGTCCATCTCGCCTTCGCGCACGATCTCGTCGTCGATGTCGTAGTCCTGCCAGTGGCTCGCGCGCAGCACTTCCATGATCTCCGACTGCGAGAAGTCGTGGAAGAACTTCAGCGTGCGCAGGATGGAGAACTGCTCCTGGCGATCGAGTTTCGCGTACCCCTCGCGCAGCTTCTGGTGCACACGAGTGAGATCGCCGGCCAGGTCCTGGCCCGTGTGATACCGGTTGTCAGGATCCTTCTGCAGCGCGCGGACAACGACGTTCTCGAGTTCTTCCGGCACCTCGGCGCGCAGCGTATGGATCGGCTGGGCCGTGGCGTAGACGATCTGGTGGAGGAGCTTCGACAGGTTGCCGCCGCGGAACGGACGGAACCCGGTCAGCAGCTCGTACATCACTGCCCCGAGGGCATACAGGTCGGAGCGGTTGGTGATGTCGGCTGACTGGATCTGTTCCGGCGACATGTACGACGGGCTGCCGGCAATCCCTTCGATGCGCGAGATGTCGGAATCCGCCACAAGGGCAATGCCGAAGTCGATGATGCGCACGTCGTTCGACTGCGTCAGCATGATGTTCGATGGCTTGATGTCGCGGTGAATGACGCCGCGACGGTGCGAATAGTGCAGCGCCTTGGCGCACTTGTAGATGATCTCGACGACGTCATCGATCGGCAGCAGGTTGTCCGGCTTGCAGTACGCGGCCAGCGTACGTGCACCGTGCACATGCTCCGTGACGACGTAGTAACGGCCTTCTTCCTCGCCTGCATCGAAGATCGGCAGGATGTTCGGATGCTGCAGCATGCCGACCATGTGCGCTTCGGACAGGAACATCTTGCGGGTGACCCGTGCACGGTCCTCGTCCTGCAACTCGATGTTGTAGACCTTGATGGCTACATCGCGGCGATAGTAGGGATCGTGGGACAGATAGACGACACCGGTGCTGCCGCGCCCGACTTCCTTGACGATCGTGTACTTGCCGATCCGTTCGGGGATGCTGGCCTGCCGGTTGCCTGCGGCGCTATGGATTGCTTTCACAGGGTTGGCCGGCGCGCTTGGGTTGCGGTGCGTGACTTCAGAGCAGCAGGTGGATCAGGTGGAGAATCGCTCCCGCGTAAATGGCTGCGAGAACGTCATCGAGCATAATTCCGAGGCCTCCCCGGAGACTGTGATCGGCCTCCCGGATCGGCCACGGTTTCACGATGTCGAAAAACCTGAAGAGCGCGAATCCGGTGACGAGCCAGACGGGTTCGGGCGGTGCCGCGAGCATGGTGATGACATAGCCGGTGACCTCGTCCCAGACGATGCCGCCATGATCGTGGACGCCCAGGCGGCGGGCAGAGGCACCGCAGACGTAAACCCCCGCCGCGAAAGCCATCAGTGCCACTAGCGCGTGTGCCGCAAAGCCCCATGGAGCAACCAGGAGGACGACGGGAATGCCGACCAGCGTCCCGAACGTCCCCGGCGCATAGGGACTCAAGCCGGTGCCGAACCCGAACGCAACCAGGTGGACCGGCTGACGCAGGATTCGGGGATCGGCGCTCCACCTCATGCGGAGGTTCCTGGCGCAAAGTGATCGAAACCAGCTGCTTCGACACTGACGGGCCGCCCCTCGCGACAGCACTGCACCGTGTCGCCGGCACCCGCAACAGCCACCACCTCCCCGATGCGGGTGCAGGCGGTCTCCCCGGCAAGACGTCTATGGAACTCGGACTCCCGGCCGGGCGCGACAGTCAGCAGGAGCTCGTAGTCATCACCTCCCGCAAGGGCGAATCGTTCGCAGGCGGACGCTGCAAACAGCGACCGCATCGCCGCAGATGCCGGGAGACGCTCGAGATCGATTCGGGCAGAGCAGCCGCTAGCAGCGCACAGCTTGCCCAGGTCCGCCAGGAGTCCGTCGGAAACATCCATTGCTGCGCTCGCCACCATGCGCACGGACTGGCCCAACGCCACGCGCGGTTCGGGACGCAGGAATCGCTGTCGCAGGAACCTGGTTGCGGGGCTCCCGGCCAGGCGCTGCTGGATCACGGCCAGTCCGGCTGCCGCCTCGCCCGGAATTCCGGACACATAGATGGCATCTCCGGGACGGGCGCCACTGCGGGTCAGCGCGCCATCGGTCGCGACGTGGCCGAGGATCTGGACCGAGATGACAAGGGGACCGCGCACGGTATCGCCTCCGACCAGCGCCACACCCGATTGCACCGCCAGTTCATGGAAACCCGCTGCAAACCCTTCCAGCCAGCTGTCATCGGAACGCGGCAGCGAGAGGGACAGCAACGTCCACGCCGGATCCGCACCCATCGCCGCTATGTCACTGAGGTTCACTGCCAAGGCCCGGTAGCCGATATCGCGGGCGGCCGTGCCCGCCGGGAAATGGATGCCCTCGACCAGCGTATCCATGGCCGCCACGAGCTGACGACCCGCAGGAACGGTGAGGAGCGCGGCATCGTCCCCGATACCCAGCACGACATCGCTGCGCGCACTGGGCCATGAAAAATACTTCGCGATGATCTCGAACTCGTCGGGGCCGCCAGCGCTCATGGCGGCCCTCAGGATTTCGCGGCAGAGGCTTGGGCGCGGCGCTCGCGAGCCGCCTTGTCGAGCAGCGCATTGATGTACTTGTGGGCGTCGGTCGCCCCGAACCGCTTGGTGAGCTCGACCGCCTCGTTGATCACCACGCGCTGCGGCACGTCAAGCCGGATGAGCACTTCGTAGATGCCGATCCAGAGGATGGCACGCTCGACCGGATCGAGCTGTACCAGCGGACGGTCCGCGTACTGCGCCTGGCGTTGAACCTCAAGTTCCTCCAAACAGGTTGGAAGGACGGCCAACGGTTGAAGGTTATTGAGTTCCTGGAAAAAGCGCAAAGCAAAAACGATACGGGCAGTGCCTATCCGCTCTATGTCAGCTATGTGACGCGAGATTTGGCCAAAGCGGCCACCCCCGAAGAGGCTCGCGAAATTCTGGCAAAGGGAGACCAATGGCCGGGCGCAGCACTGGGTGCCCTATACACGCTGCCTCGCGAGCTTGAT
>JANNNQ010000321.1:0-1800 GCA_031398625.1 Pseudomonadota bacterium | reverse complement strand
GCCACGGACGGCACCGTGAAAGTGGTCGAAACACTCAAGGCGCGCGGCGAAACGATCGACTATTGCATCGTCGGCGAGCCTTCGTCGCTCGAACGCCTCGGCGACACCATCAAGAACGGCCGCCGCGGATCGCTATCCGGCGAACTGCTGGTGCGCGGGGTGCAGGGCCACATCGCCTACCCGCAACTGGCCCGCAATCCCATCCACCTGTTCGCGGCAGCGCTGGCCAAGCTCACGGCGACCGAATGGGATGAGGGCAATGAATACTTTCCGCCCACCACCTGGCAGGTTTCCAACATCCACGCGGGCACGGGCGCGAACAACGTGATCCCCGGCGACCTGAAGGTGTCCTTCAATTTCCGCTTCTCCAGCGCCAGCAGCGCCGAATCGCTCAAGCACCGGGTCCACTCGATTCTCGACCGCTACGGGTTCGACTACAAGCTCGACTGGTGGCTTTCGGGAGATCCCTTCATCACGCCCCGCGGCAGGCTGGTCGATTGCCTGAACCGCGCGGTCGAGCAGGAATTGGGCTACCGTCCGGAGCTGTCCACCAGCGGTGGCACGTCCGACGGACGCTTCATCGCCCGGATCTGTCCCGAGCTGGTCGAACTCGGGCCGATCAACGCCTCGATCCACAAGCTGAACGAGCACATCGCGCTCGCTGACCTGGATGCGCTGTCGCGCATCTACCAGAAGGCGCTCGCCGACCTGCTGCCGGATGTTCGCTGAGGCTGCCGGACACTTGCGCACGCTGCGCGATTGGCTGCGTTTCGCCGTGAGCCAGTTCAGCGCCGCCGGACTCGCCTACGGACAGGGCAGCACCAACGCCTACGACGAGGCGGCTTACCTGATCCTGCATACGCTACACCTGCCGCTGGACCGGCTGGAGCCTTTCCTCGATGCGGCCCTCACGCCCGGGGAAGCCCGGGCAGTGGCGAAGGTGCTGCAAAGAAGAATCGAGGAACGCATTCCGGCCGCCTATCTCACCAACGAAGCCTGGCTGGGGGATTTTCGTTTCTACGTGGACCGGCGCGCGATCGTGCCCCGGTCGTATATCGCGGAACTGCTGCCTCAGGGACTGGAACCCTGGCTCGGCGCTACCGGCACCATAAGCCGCGCGCTGGACCTGTGCACGGGTTCGGGTTGCCTGGCCGTGTTGCTGGCGCACGCGTTTCCCGATGCCGAAGTGGACGCGACAGAGCAGTCAGCCGATACCCTCGAAGTCGCAAAGAGAAATGTCGCCGACTATGCGCTGGTGGACCGCATCCGACTACACCAGGGAGACTTGTTTGCGGGCTTGCGCGGACCTTACCAGGTCATCGTTTCCAACCCGCCTTACGTGAATGCGGAATCCATGGCGCGGCTGCCGGCGGAGTTTCGCGCGGAGCCCGAAGCCGCGCTGGCTGCCGGGAAGGACGGGCTGGATATCGTGCGCCGCATCCTGGCGCAGGCCGGCCCGCGACTGACGACGAACGGCGTGCTGGTGGTCGAGATCGGCCACAACCGCGACGCGCTGGAAGCCGCTTTCCCCGACCTGCCGTTTACCTGGCTCGAGACTTCGGGCGGTGACGGCTTTGTGTTTCTGCTGAACGCCGCGGAGTTGAACGCCGCATAGTAGAACCCGGCGTAGTTGAACCCGGCATGGTTGAACTCGGCATGGTTGAACCCTGCGTAGTTGAACGCCGCATAGTTGAACCCGGCGTAGTTGAACGCCGCGTATTTGAGCGCTGAGTAATTGAACGCCGCATAGATGGACCCGGCGGAGTTGGCTCGGCAGGCTCGTCGTCTTCCAGCGCCGGG
>JANNNQ010000319.1:0-15232 GCA_031398625.1 Pseudomonadota bacterium | reverse complement strand
TCCCTCAATGTCACGACCGCGGCGGTCAGCACCCAGATCAAGGCGCTCGAGCAGTTCCTCGAGACACCGCTCTTCAAGCGACACAGTCGCTCGGTTCGCCTGACTCCGCAAGGCAGGCGCCTGCTGCCGGGCGTGCAACGCGGCTTCAGCGAATTGTCGCTGGCAGTCGAACACATCCGTCGCGACCGCACGTCGGGCCTGCTCAACATCAGCCTGCTCGGTTCATTCCTGCAGAAGTGGCTGCTGCCCCGGCTCGGTGATTTTTACCAGAAGCACCCGGAAGTGGACCTGCGCTTCAACGCGAGCGATGAGCTGGTCGATTTCATGCAGACCGACTTCCATGCCGCCGTTCGCTATGGGCTGGACCCCTGGCCCGGACTGCGCGCCGAGAAGATGCTGGATGAGTGGGTCTTTCCGGTGACGAGCCCCGAGCTGCTGGCCAAGCTGGGGCCCATCCGCACGCTCGGCGATCTCAACAAATACCCGCTGCTGCACAGTGCGGGCGAACCCTGGACCGACTGGCTGCGCCGCGTCGGCGGCGATACCACGCGCGCCGAACATGGGCCGGTGCTGGCGGATGCGCTGCAGGCACTGGCTGCGGCCGAGAACGGCCAGGGCCTCGCGCTCGCGCGTTGGTCACTGGTGGCTGCGGATCTCGCGGCGGGCCGGCTGGTCCGCCCCTCCGGGCAGAGCGTGCAGCAACGGGCCGCGTGGTACTTCGTCGCGCCCGACCATCATTTCGATTTACCCAAGGTCATGCGTTTCCACGACTGGCTGGCCCAGTGCTGCCGGCAGTTCCCGCCGCCCGAGGGCGAGAGGCTGGAACCCGCGTGACTGTTTCGCTGCAATACCCATAGCAACACCCACAGAAGGAGCACATCGATGAGCAAGGGCATGGAACGGAAGAAGGAAGACAAGAAGAAGCCGGCCAAGACGCTGGAAGAGAAGCGCGCGGCCAAGAAGGAAAAGAAAGCCGAAAGACGCTAAGCGTTCGCTATTTCCGCCCCAGCGCCTGTTCCAGCGCGCTGGTGAGCGGCTTGAGGAAGAAAGATTCCACGGGCATCAACGGCGCATCGACGCCGTGCTCCGCGAGCGTGTCGGCCACCACCGGGCCGACGGCGGCCACGAGCGTCCTGGCCAGCGCCGCCTTGACCGTGGCGGCATCGGCAATGGCGAACAGCCGGTTGACCTGCGGCGTGCTCGTGAAGGCGATCGCATCCACGCGGCCCGCAGCCATTTC
This sequence comes from Pseudomonadota bacterium, assembly GCA_031398625.1. GTDB lineage: Bacteria > Pseudomonadota > Gammaproteobacteria > Steroidobacterales > Steroidobacteraceae > CAIUGU01. Next base: position 13,992 of record JANNNQ010000319.1, on the reverse strand, counting down.
CTCGAGCAATGCAGTGACGGCACTGTCCGCTTCCTTGTCGGCATAGATGTACGGCGCCACCGTGAGGGCTGAAGCGCCTGCCTGTTCGAGAAAATCGATCAGCGGCAGGTTGGGCTCGGTGCCGTAAAGCTGGACACCGATGCGGCGACCCTTGAGATCGTGGGCTGCCAGCGTGGCGATGACTCCCTCCGTCGTCGGGACTTCCGCGGCCATGTCGGGCTTCAACCCCAGTTCGCGCAGGGCACGAGCCGGCTTCGGACCCCGCGTGATCTTGCGTGCCTTCGCGAGGGCGGCGACAAAAGGCTCGCGCAACTCGGGAGCATGCCGCTCGATGCAGCGCAGGATCCGGCGCAATCCTTCCCCCGTCATCAGGATCAGGTCATCGCATTCGCCCGCATTGAAACGGCGGATCCAGGCCAGTACCGGCACGGGATCGGGAGCATCGAGAATCGCGACCAGCGGACAGCGCAGCACCGTCGCACCCCGCCGCTCCAGCATGGCGGCAAAGACATCGAGCTCCCGCGTCTCGGGCAGGGCGATGGTCCGGCCTGAAAGGGTCTGTTCGTTGGGGGTAGTGGCTTCCGGCATGGACTGCGAACCTGCGGCCAATTCTGGTCCGGGAGTGTGGCATCACCCTGCTCGAGCGCCAACATGAAAAAGGGCCGGCAGCAACTGCCGGCCCCAACAGCGCCAAGACATCAATCGGACAGCAGACTCAACTCAAATCGACAGGGACGAAGAGGCGTGACTCGCCACGTTGCATCAGCAGTGCAATATGCCGGTCGCTCTTTGCGACGATGCCTTTCAGTTCTTCTACATTCCTCACAGCCTGGCCGTTCGCCGACAGCACGACATCGCCAGGCTGAATACCCGCTTCGGCGGCGGCACCATCGACCTGCTGGACCAGCAGTCCCCCTTCCGTTTCGAGCTGCCGCTGTTCGTCACCGGTCAGCGGCCGCACCGCGAGCCCCAGGCGACCGGACTGCTCCGTGGGACCATCCCGTGTCGAAGCGGTCCGCGGCGCATCCATTTCACCCAGCTTCACGGTCAGTGCCTGCTTGCGGTTCTTGCGCCACACCTCGATGTCGACACTCGTGCCCGGCTGCCGGTTCGCGATGGCCACCGGCAGTTCGGTCGAATCCGAGATCGGCTGGCCCGCAACCGACAGGATGACGTCACCAGGCTCCACGCCCGCCTTCGCAGCAGGGCTGTCTTTCTCTACGCTCGCAACGAGCGCGCCATTCGCCTGGGCAAGGCCGAACGACTGCGCCAGCACCTGGTCGAGCGACTGGATGGTGACCCCGAGCCGGGCCCGCGACACATGGCCGCTGTCGCGCAGCTGGTTCGCGACGTTCATCGCCACATCCATCGGGATGGAGAACGAGACGCCCTGGTAGCCGCCACTGCGAGAATAGATCTGCGAATTGATGCCGATCACCTCGCCATCGAGGTTGAAGAGCGGTCCGCCCGAATTGCCGGGATTGATCGCGACATCCGTCTGCAGGAACGGCACGTACGAGCCATCGGGCAGGACGCGCCCTTTCGCGCTCACGATGCCCTGGGTCACCGTGTTCTCGAACCCGAAGGGAGCGCCGATCGCGACCACCCATTCACCGACCTTCACGTTCGCAGGGTTGCCGAGACGGACGGCAGGCAGGTTCTTCGCGTCGATCCTGAGGACGGCGACATCGCTCTTCTCGTCGCTGCCCAGTACCTTCGCGGTGAACTCGCGCTTGTCGGTCAGCTTGACCGTGACTTCCTTCGCATCCTGGACGACATGTGCATTGGTCAGCACGATGCCATCTGCATCGATGATGAAGCCCGACCCCTCGCCGCGAACCATTGGCGCTTCACGCTGCTGGCGTGGATCACCCTGGAAGAAGCGGAAGAACGGGTCATCCGGACTGATGCCCGGTGGCAGCTGCATCCTGCTGCCGGTCTTCACGTTCGCCTTGACACTGATGTTCACGACCGCGGGTCCATAGCGCTCGACCAGCGCGCTGAAATCCGGGAGCCGCACTTCGCTGCGCGGCAAGGCCGAACCCGCCGCATCCGCTGGCGACAGCAGCGCCGCGGGTTCACGTTCGGGAGCGCCGCGTGCCAGCAAGGAACCGAGTGGTACCGCTGCAACCAGCGCACCGAGGACCGCCGCCGCCACGGGTTTTCTGACGAGTGTCTGCAATGACATGGGGAACTCTCCTGCCTGCATCTGATGGAGACCGGCCCGGCATGGAACCAGCTAGTGGAGAGCAGCTTAGGCAGCGAGACTTAAGAGCGGCTTAACCGGGGCGGAATGGGCTGCGAATCACGCGGGGAAACGGACCTCGACGCGCAGGCCCCTTGCGAAGGGACCTTCGCCCAGCGTCACGGCCGCACCGTGAGCGTCCGCGATCGCCTTGACGATGGCCAGCCCGAGGCCGCTGCCCATCGCGGCACTGTCACCCAGGCGGACAAAGCGGTCGAACACGCGAGCACGATCGCCCGGGGCAATGCCCGGACCCGTATCGGTGACCTGCAAGGCCACTGCGCCCGCGACACGCATCACCGCGACATCGACCGTGCCGCCAGCGGGTGTATAGCGGATCGCATTGTCGACCAGGTTGCGCACCAGTGTCCGGAGCGCATCCGGATCGCCGCGCACTTCAACCGGCGCCGCTTCATCCATGCCGAGATCCACCGGTTTGCGATCGGCGATCGGCACCATCTCGGCAATGACTTCGGCAGCGAGTCGATCGAGTGGCACGGCGACGGGCGCGCGTTCGTTACCGGGATCCTGGCGCGCCAGTGCCAGCAGCTGCTCGACCAGTCGCGATGCACGCTCGACACCCGCCACCAGCTGTTGCACGGCCTGCGACCGTTCGGTCGTGTCGGCCGCCTTGTCGACGGCTTCGACCTGCAGGCGCAGCGCAGTCAGCGGTGTGCGGAGTTCGTGTGCGGCATCGGCGATGAAGGCGCGCTCCCGTTGCAGCACGGTCTGCAATCTCGCAAGCAGCGTGTTGAGCGATGCCACCAGTGGCCGCGCCTCTTCGGGCAGGGAGTCCGCGGGCAGCGGTTCCAGGGTCCGCGGATCGCGAGTGCCGACGGTGGCTGCCAGTCGATCGAGCGGCCGCAATGCCAACCCGACCAGCAACCAGATCGCGAGTCCCAGCAGGGGAACGAAGGAAGCGAAGGGAACCAGTGTGCGCAACGCAAGGCGCGCTGCCTGGGCCGAACGCACGGTCACCGGCTGCGCCACCTGGATGACCTGGCGCCGCGCCTGGACGCCGAACACGCGCCACTGCCCGCCGCTCGTATCCACCGTCGAGAAGCCCAGCGTTGTCATTCCAGGCAGAACGGCATGGGGCTGCGACAGGTAGATGCGCACGCCGTCGAGGCTCCACACCTGGACGACGAAATCGTAACCGGGCTCGTTGACGGTGACATCCGGCGGCACCGCGTACTGGAACGACTGGTCACGCAAGGTCAGCGCCGTCTGTCGCAGCTGGTAGTCGAAGAACGCATTCGCTTCCTGCAGCGCATTCCGGTAGATCAGCCAGCCGCCGCCGAGACCGCTTAGCAGCACGGCTCCGAGCAACCACACGAGCAGGCGCGCACGAATCGATTTCATGCGACGGGCACGCGGTAGCCGACGCCCCGTACGTTCCGGATGAATTCAGGCCCGAGCTTCTTGCGCAAGGAGTGGATGTGCACTTCGATCGTGTTGCTTTCGACCTCCTCGCCCCAGCCGTAGAGTCGCTGTTCCAGCTGCGGCCGCGACAGGATGGCGCCGGGCCGGTCGAGCAGGGCCTGCAGCAAGGCGAACTCGCGTGCGGACAAGGTGACTTCCTTGCCCTCGCGCAGCACCTGGCGGGTTTTCGGATTGAAGGAGACGCCGAGATGCTCGATCACGGGTTCGGCGCGGCCCGCGTGCCGGCGCAGCAGTGCGCGGATCCGCGCGGAGAGTTCGGTCAGGTCGAACGGCTTGACGACGTAGTCATCGGCACCGGCATCGAGGCCCTGCACCTTGTCGGTTACCGCGTCACGAGCGGTCACTATCAGGACGGGCAGTTTGCTGCCACGCGCACGCAGTGCCCTGAGCACTTCCAGGCCGCTCGTGGAGGGCAGCCCGAGATCGAGGAGCAGCAGGTCGAACTCTTCGACCGCCAGCGCTGTTTCCGCGGCGCGGCCATCACGTACCCAGTCGACGGTGAAGCCCTCGCGCCGCAGGCCGCTCGCCACGGCCTCGCCGATCATCGCATCGTCTTCCGCCAGCAGCAGCCGCATGGTGTCCTCCGCCGCGCAGCATGGGAGCGCGCCGTCCCGATTTCAACCGGGAAGGAGGCAGGGTCCTTGCGAACTGTTCAGGGTTTGGTGCTGACGATCACGACGGCCGCCAGCGCCTCGGGATCCGTGGGGATCTCGGCCGTTGCGGAGGCAGGGAAACCGTTGTGCTTGAACAGGGCCGCCATGGCATCAGCGTAGCGCTGGTCGCTCAGGCTACCGGGCGCTGTCGGCGGCATGGTCGTCTTGAGGTAGACGAACAGCTCGCTCACCGGCTTGCCATTCCAGTTGAACATGAACTCCGGGCCGACCGCGGACGGCACGCCACCGCCACCGCGCATCGCCTCACCATGGCAAAGCGAGCAGGTTTCCTGGATGACCTTCTGCCCCCGCTCGGCCTGGGCTTCGGTGTAGACCCCTTCCCAGACGGTGCGACCCGCCGCCGCCTCGCTGCCCTGGGCGATGACGCCCGCGAAGGCGACCCCCGCAGCGGCTGCCACCAGACCCAAGATCCGATTCTGCTGATTGAACATCATCCGTCCGCTTCAATGGATAAGACCAGTATGGGCCTGCGGCCTGAACGCATTCTGAATGCCGTCAGGGCCGCAGGCCAGCGCCGCTGGCTCAGGGCAACGCAAACACGAACATGTTGTTGCCGTTGCTGGTGCGGACTTCCGGGGTCAAGCGCGCTGTACCGGCACCTGCGAGCGATGTTCCGGTGCTCACCGCGACGTACTGCTTGCCATTGACCGCGTAGGCAATCGGGTACCCCGTCACACTCGACCCGAGGTTCACTTCCCACAGCACCTTGCCGGTCCGCTGGTCCAGCGCGCGGAACCGGCCCGCCGTATCACCGCCGAACACCAGGCCGCCCCCTGTCGACACGAGCGACATCGTGCCTGCCCGCTGCTCGTACTTCCACAGCGTCTTGCCGGTCTCGACGGAAATGGCATAGACGGCCCCCACCTGGTCCGTGCCCGGAGCAAGCTGCGGGCGCATGCCAAGGGCGTAGAGCGAGTCGAGGGTCGGCCTCTCGGCGACCGCGGTCATCTGGGCACACGTGTTCTGCACAGGCATGAAGATCGCATTCGTCAACGGGCTGTACGTGCCTGCCTGCCAGTTCTTGCCGCCGTTCGCGTTCGGGCAGATCAGCGCCGAATCGCCCTGCTTGCTGAAAAGCGACGCAGGATTCACGGTGACCTTGCCGGTTGCCCCGTCGATGCTGCCAATGACGTTCTGCTGCACGGTTGGCCGCGCCCACAGGAATTCTCCTGTCTGCCGGTCGAGCGTGTAGACGAGACCGGTCTTGCCCGGGATGCCCGTCAGCACCTTGCGGCGCTCACCCGGCCTGATGCGCGGGTTGATCCAGGCGACTTCACTGCGGTCAGGGGCCACTGCGGAGTCGACGAGGATGCGCTCGAACGGATGATCGAGGTCCCAGTGATCGACGAGATGCTGGTAGTACCAAACGATCCTGCCGGTGTCCGCGTTCAGCGCGAGCGTCGAGTTGTGATAGAGGTACTGCTTGTCGTTCCCCGCGAGCATGAACTTCGGCGCAGGCGACGTGACGCTCGTGCCGACATAGATGAGGTTCAGCTCGGGGTCGTAGCTCGGCACCAGCCACGTGCCCGTGTGCCAGCGCGCCTCGTCCGGCAATCCGCCCCAGCTTTCATCGCCCGGCTCGCCCGGCCGTGGCATCGTGCGCGTCCGCCAGAGTTCCTTGCCCGTCACGGCATCGTGTGCCGTGATCACGCACGCGTCCGGCCCGCCTTCCGGTTCGCAGCCGCGTCCGGAAATCGCCTTGCCCTTCGCGATGATCGGACCCGATGTCTGCTGCGCGCCCTTCTGGTAGTCGTGAATTTTCGTTTCCCATGCCAGCGTGCCTGTCTCGGCGTTGATCGCATAGGCGAAGTTGTCCATCCCCATGTCGATGAGCAGCTTGCCGTACAGCGCAAGATTGCGGTTGATCGACGGCACCGGGAAGAACTTGCCGGCGTCTTCGGGAATCGCCCGCTTGAACTCCCACTTGAGATCGCCCGTCACGGCATCGATCGCCTGCGTGAGGTCGCTCGGATTCGGCAGGAACATCACGCCATCGTGCACGAGCGGCATGGCTTCCTGGATGCCGGGGCCCATCGCCCGAGACCACACGAGGCGCAACTGGTTCACGTTGCGTGCGTTGATCTGGTCAAGCGGGCTGTAGTCCCAGCCAGCCTGATTCTGCCGCCACATCAGCCAGCTGCCGGGCGCGGGTTTCTCGAGCATCGCGTCCGTCACGGCGCTGAGGGAGACGGGAATGTTCTGCGGAACAGGGGGCGGTGGCTGCGCGGCCCACGCTGCGCCACCAAGTGCTGCGGCAACCGCCACACCGAGGGCAACCCGGGCGATTCTCTGATCCTTGACCTGCATGATGTTTACCTTGTTTGTCGCCATTCGATTCGTCTGCTTCTTGTCGTCTGTCACTTGCTGTTGCGCGTGAGGTACGCCGCGATCGCATCAAGGTCCGGATCGCTGATCTCGGTCTTGCGGAAAAACGGCATGATCGTGATGCCCTGCCGGACGAACAGCTTCACGAATTCCGGACTCATGTCGGTGCGCTCATGCAGCAGCGACGGCACCGCGCCCTTGTACTTCGCCCGCAGGGCATTCTCGCCGGGCAGGTACTGCGCGCCGAAGTTGCCGATGCCGGGCCCGTGGCAGGTCGAACACCAGTACTCGTACAGTTGCTGGCCGCGAGCCACCTCAGCCTGGCGATCCTGCGCCTGCGTCGCAAGCGAAGCGGCCAGTCCCATGGCGACCCACAGGGCTGCAAGGGAGGTCTTCATGCCTTTTTCCCCGTGCGCAGATGCTTCGGCCAGATGCCACCGCGGCCTGCCGCGATGATGCCGTTCGGATCGACGGCATCCTTGAGCTGCTCGCAGAAGCGGCGCAGCGCATGGTCGTTGTACGAATAGGTATCCATCACGGCATCGGCGAACACCGGCGGCGAGCGGTACTCCGCCCACCCGCGCTCCGCCGCCACCTGCACCACTTCCCGGAATGCCGCCATCGACCGGGCATTCACTTCCTGGTTGCTGCGGCTCACCGGGAAGCCCACGATCATCACGAAGTTGCGGAAAATCCACGTGGCCGGCGCCTGGAAGATGCCCCCCATGTTCAAACCATGCCTGGCATAGACCGCCGCCATCACTCGCTGCGATTCGAGCACCGCCTCGCCCGTCTTGGGAATCACCGGCGCAAACCACAGATGCCCGTCGGTCGGATTCGGATTCAGTTCCGTGCGGGCGCCGATGGAGAAGATCGCCATGTTCGGAATGCCCACCGCCACCTTGTGTTCGACAGCTGCCTTCTGGGCCGCGGTCAGAGGGAACCGGTAGCTGTGGTCGTCACGGAACGTGGCTCCGGGAATCGCGGCTCCGATCCGCTCCTTCGCGTACTCCCAGTTGGCATCCACCGTGCGCGCGGGACCGTAGAACTGCAGCTCGACGTTCCAGGATGGCACGCCTTTCGCCGCGCCATGCCGATCGAGCTCGTCGTCCGTCACCCCTCCTGCCCTCCCCACCAGCACGCGCAGCTCGGCGTCCGTCCGCATCGTCCCGCCGAGCGGACTGCCGTAGTTCGGCTGGCCGATGAGCCCCAGGTGTTCGAGGTAGTTGACGTGGTCGACCAGCGGGATCAGGTCCTTGCGGCGCGCCACGCTGACCGTGCCCGAGCGATACGCCTCCGGCTCGGGCATCAGCCAGAAGCCCATCTTGGTGACGATGCCGTAATTGCCCTGGCCGAACAGGCCGTCCACGTACGGGCCGAAGCCGTACTTGTAGTCCTGCCACGAACTGGCGCCGGGCACCGCGCCCATCCCGGTGCGCATCACTTCCCCGTTCGGCAGGACGACCTCCATCCCGCAGTGCGAGCCGAAATGATCGCGGAAGGCGCCGAAGGTGTAGCCCACGCCATGATCCAGCGCGTTGCCAATCAGGCTGCCCCAGCCCGGATCGGGGCAATCGATCCAGACTTTCAGTTTCCTTTCCTCGATATGCCGGTAGAGATCGAAGTAGGCCACCCCCGGCTCGACGAGCGCGAAACCGCGGCGATCATCCACTTCAAGGATGCGGTTCATGCGCTTGAGGTCGACGACCACGCTGCCGCGCAGATTCGGGGCCGAGCCGCCATACCCCAGGTTCTTGCCGGTGGAAATCGGGTACAGCGGCACCTTGTGCTCATTCGCGATCCGCACGATGGCCTGCACCTGCTCGACGGTGTCCGGGGCCACGGCCGCTGACGCGACAAGTTCGTCTGGCTGGCCCCAGAGAGGGGAGTACGCATCGCGATACAGCTCCACGTCCTCATCGGACGTGAACACCCACTGCTTGCCGATGGCCGTCTCGAACTTTGCGATCGAGGCCCTGAACTCGGTCGCGCTCAACCCCACAGGTAAGGTAGCCATTGTCCCCCCGAAGATTTGCGTGGCAGGCCCGCGTCAGGCGCGAGGCGCAATCACCCAGGAATAGAAGGGCTCATCGTCCGGCAGCCGGTGCGCGGTGCGGGTGATGAGGGTCTGGCTGCCCGTGGCGCAGCCTGCTGCACAACCGGTCACGATGGTGGCCATCGTCCGGCTCCATTCCTGCCCGGCGGTCGGCAATGCCGCCGCCTGGTACAGCGAAAACGCCGCACCGGCCAGCCGGTGCTCGATCAGCCCGCCGTCCACGGGCCGGTGTTCGGCGCGAAAGGTGACTTTCAAACCGCGGTCCCAGGCAAAGCGCTCCAGCACGAACAGCGGTCCGTGGCGGGTGAAGCCGGCAATCGCCTGCGGCGCCTGTCGCCAGCGCAGGTCCAGCTCACGGAACCAGAATTCGGTGATGTCGCCGCCCGCAAAACCAAGCACGCTCTTGCCAGCCCGGGCGGCTTCGGCGCCGAACGCATGCCCGAGCGCAAACCGCTCATCGAACAGCACTTTATAGAGGGGAGCAGCCGGCGCACTGGGGGCGGGGGCAGGTCCGGAAGGGTCGGCCAGCAGGGGGCCTGCGATGGGCAACGTGGTCGCCGCGAAGCCAATCTGCAGGAATTCTCTGCGATTAGTCATGGTCGAATCCCTCTCCTCAAGCTCTATAGAACGGATGGCTGCCTGCAAACCGCTACCGCCCGGGCCTTGCAGGCTGCGGCTAGTCGAACCGGTAGTTGACCTGAAAACCCACCTGGCGCGGCCAGATCGCCGCCACCTGGAAAAAGGGGTTGTAGGCGGCGTAGGTCGAGCAACCTTCGGTACCGCCCGCGGAGGCGAGCCGGCAACCCAGGCGCCCCCCGGCGCTGACCCCATCCCGCTCATTGAGCACGTTGTTGGCGAACAGGATCAAGTCAACCTCGCCACGGGCGACCCCGAGGCGCGCGTTGAGACGGGACGTATCGGGAATGACGGTGTCCGGGGCATAGGTCGACAGGCCGAATACCTGGACTGCGGTGTCTTCGTAACCGGCGGTGTAGCGCCAGTCCGCCCGGGCGAACGCATCGAGCGTGCCGAGCTGGAAATCCGAGCGCAGGCCAACCTGCAGCGTCACTGGCGGCGTCGCCAGCTTCTGCCCTTCGAAGGCGGTGATCAGGGGCGGGAATCCCGACCGCTCGAGCGTGATGGCATCTTCGGTGTACCTGGCGTCGACGATGCTCAAGGCGGCACTCGCGCTCAGGTGCCAGCCCAGCCGCGCCTGCGCTTCGATCTCGAGGCCGGAACTGCGGGCCTCGCCGGCGTTGGCAACAAACGGGATGCCGCATCCAAATCCGGGATTGACATTGATCTGCGCATCCTCCCAGTCGATGCGGAACGCCGCCGCATTGATCTGCATGCGGTCGCCCAGGATCCGGAACTTGCCGCCCACCTCGTAGCTCCAGACGGTGTCCGCCGTATAGGTCGGAGGAATGTCGGTGGCTTGCAGGCCATACACAGCGAGCGCGGGACCGCAGATCGTCTCGGGCAGGCTGGTGTTCACGCCGCCGGCGCGGAATCCCTTGGTCGCGGTGGCGTAGACGAGGTTCGTGGGCGAGAAGTCGTACTCGAGCCCGAGCTTCGGCGCGAGGGGCGATTCGCTGACCGAACCTGCATTCGAGCCCCCGTTGGCCACGGTAGGCACGTTGAAACCGGCGGCCGGACCCCAGTGATTTTCGGTGTAGTCGAACTCGACCCGCGACAGGCGCAGGCCCGCGATCAGCTTCAAGCGCTCGCCCAGCCACCAGTTCGCTTCGCCGAAGATCGCGTACTCCACGTCGTCCAGGGTCTGGTCCTTGTGGTCGAAGCCGACGGGGGCCCCGTCCACGAGGTAGGCAGGCACGCCGTAGCGCTGCTCGGCGCTGATGCCATAGAGCCCGCGGGCGAGCCGGTCGAGATCCAGATAAATGTTGTCGTAGCGCTGGTTGTTCTTCGCATTCGAATAGAACGCGCCCGCCACCCATGACAGGGGCCGCGTGCTGCCGGTGGAAGCGAGCCGGACTTCCTGCGTGATCACATGCCGCGTGTTGTCGGCAAGAAACCGCCCGCCCGTGAGTTCCTCCGGCAGCCCACCCCAGATGCCGAGGCCGCGCGGGATGAACACGGCACCGTAGGTGGCATTGGGAAAGCGGTCACGCACCTGCGAGGAACCATCGACTCGGATCATCTCCGTGTCGTCGGCGAGATAGGACGTGATCGACTTGAGCGAGAAGCCGGGGAAATCGTGGTCGAGCGTGAGGCTCACGACACCGATGTCCGTGGAGGACGGATACAGCGTCGGCAACAGTGATTGCTCCGTACCGAGATCGGGATACGGACCATACGTGGCCCCGGGCCGCACGAACGTGACGCCGGACGAACCGCACGCCACGGGGAGCGGGTTGTTGACGGGCGCCGCCGGAGTGATGCCTGCCGTGTTGAAGCACAGCGTCGGTTCCACGATCGGCTGGCTCATCGAGGGCGAGTAGTCGCTGACTGCCGTGCGCCACTGCTCCTGAGAGTAGTAGGCCGATAGCGTGGCGCGGAACCTGTCGACCGGCGCCCAGAGCAGCGAACCGCGGAACATGCCCACATCACCGGTGTTCGCATCCTCCTGCCGCACTTGGCCGGTGGAGCGATCGATCAGGTCGAGGAACCCCCCGGTGTGCCGGGTGAAGATGCTTGCACGGAATCCCAGCCGGTGGTCGATCAGCGGCCCACCGAATGCCGCGCCGGCTTCATAGCCGGGATCGCCGTGGCCGGTCGTCAGCACTTCCAGCCGGCTGTTGCCGCTGTAGGCGTTGAGGCTCGGCACCGGAGTGAGGTAACGGACCGTGCCGCCCTGCGAACTGCCGCCATACAGCGTGCCCTGCGGCCCGCGCAGGACCTCGACGCGTTCGAGGTCATACAGCGGCGGCAAGGGCGTGCCATTGCCGGAACCGCTGGCCACCCCTGCCGCGTTGCGCTTCGTGAGCGGCGTATCGTCCAGATAGAAGCCGGTCGTCGCGGCACCGGCGCCAGTGTTCGCGATGCCGCGGATGGAGACATGCGCGAGACTCGGCGTCAGCTGGCTGATCTGGAACGTGGGCACGATGTCCTGCAGGTCCGCCACGGTGCGCACGCCGCGCTCGTCGAGATCGCGCTGCGTCTGCGCCGTGATGGCAAGCGGCACGCTGTTGAGGGTCTCGGCAATGCGCGTGGCGGTGACGATCACTTCCTGCAGCACGAAACTGCGTTGCCCGGGAGACGGCACGGGGACGACTTCGCTCAAGTCCGCCGCGGCGCGCCGCTCGGCGGCAAGCTCTGCCACCGGCACCAGCGTGATCACCTTGCCCCTCGCAGACTGGACCGCCAGACCGCCTGCCGCGGCCAGCTGGATCAATGCGTCTTGCGGGGTGAATTCCCCATGCAGCGCTTGCGTGCTGCGGGTGCGGGCAAAATCGTAGGGAAAGAAAATCTGCGTGCCGGACTGGCGAGCGAACTCAAGCAGCGCCCTGTCCGCGCGCTGCGCCGGGATATCGAAGCGCTGCCGACCTTCCTGCGCATGCGCACCGGCCGCCAGTGCGCACAGCAAGGACAGGATCAGGGCGCGCCGCTTGACCGCCTGTTGCCGTTTTCTGGCCATTGTTATGTCGGTCGTTCCACCCTCGCAGCGTCCCGGTTGCAGGACCGCCACGGGGTTGCTCCCCCAGCCACGCCTGCACCAGATGGCGCCAGACGGCACGTTACATCGACCTGACCGCCATCCCGTTGTCACGGACCCTGGATTCCGTGTCGGCGGTGCCGCGCAGCGCCACGGTCTCGCCCACGATTGCCACGTCGAGCGCATAGGTCGAGGCCAGCACTTCAACAAAGCTGTCCACGTCGTGCGCGTTGAAGTAGCCCCCAAGGCGGAGCCCTGCAATCGCCGGATCGGCTACCTCGATCTGCTGCGCGTTGTAGCGATTGAACTCGGCCGCAGCCTGCGACAGGGTTTCGCCAGACAGGATGATGGCACCGAACCGCCACGAGAGTGCGCGCTCCAGTTCGCCCTCTGCAATCAGCCGGCTGACCAGGCCCGTCGAGCCGTCGATCGCTATCGAACCGGCTGGCAGCCGCACGTTGACGGCAGGACGGCCAGGTCCGGGGGTCCCGGTGACTTCCACCACGCCCTCGGTCACGAGGATGCGCGTAGCCTCCGCATCGCGACGGATATTGAAGGCAGTGCCAACAGCGCGGACCCTGCTGGCGCCGACGTCGACCTGGAAGGGCCGGCCCGCATCGGCCTGCACGTCGAACAACGACTCGCCCCGCAACAGCGCAACGTAGCGCCCGGCACGGCTGAACCGGACCGCCACTTCGGTGTTCGTGTTGAGTTCGAGGCGGCTGCCATCCTCGAGATCGACGATCCTGCGCTCGCCGATGGCCGTGGCGTAGACAGTGGCTTGCCCTGTGCGATCCAGGAAGACCAGGGTAGCGCCGATGGCGAGCACCAGGGAGGCCGCGAGGGCCCTGCCTTGATGTCGCTCGCGTGTTAGCCCGCCGCCCTCGTGTCTGTTGGCGTCAGCGCTAGATTACAGAAGTAAGAGTGTTCACCGACTTGACAGCACGCGGCGCAGCCGCTATAGTTGCGCGCAGAATTGCGCTAATTGTAAGGCTGCGATGCTCGCCTGCGTCACAACCATCCTGGCGACCACTACTACAAGCGCCTCGGCGATTATCGCCGGGGCCTCCGAGCGTGGGAGGAGCCAGGGTCAGTGACCGACAGGTGTGACGTGCCCCCTCCTGCAAAGGAAGGGGGTTTTTTATTTTGGAGGCCGTATGCTGCTAGACCGCTACCGGGCGTTTCTGCCACTGACGGAGCGCACGCCGCTGCTGACGCTTGGCGAGGGCGGCACCCCGCTCATCGCTGCGCCGCGCCTGGCCCAGCTGCTTGGCGTGCGCGAGCTGTTCCTCAAATTCGAAGGGTCCAACCCGACCGGCTCGTTCAAGGACCGCGGCATGGTGATGGCGGTGGCGAAGGCGCTTGAGGCTGGAGCGCGCTCGGTGATCTGCGCCTCCACCGGCAATACCTCGGCGAGCGCCGCCGCCTATGCAGCGCACGCCGGCATCGAGGCGATCGTAGTCGTGCCGGCCGGCAAGATCGCTCTCGGCAAGCTGGCGCAGGCGCTGATGTACGGGGCGCGGCTGCTGGTGATCGAGGGCAACTTCGATGAAGCGCTGCGGATTGTGTTCGAGCTCTCGGACCGTTACCCGGTGACCCTGGTGAACTCGGTCAACCGTGACCGCGTCGAGGGCCA
>JANNNQ010000313.1:0-9576 GCA_031398625.1 Pseudomonadota bacterium | reverse complement strand
ATATGATGGTTAGGCACGTGGCGTTGACAGCGATACGCTATTGTACTCACCTGCAAAACCGCCCCCATACACCCCTGCAGACGCGGCACCACGGAACTTTGCAGGAATTGGAACTGACGTTCCCGAATCAAAAGATTGCTGCGCACTTGCAAGAATGCCGCCTCCGCGCACCAAGCCGCCGAAAACGATAGCTCCGGAATCGTGACTCAATCTCTCGTTCATAGAATTCCCATAAGACCCCGTAAGTCCGACGCCCCCTGCGATGCCTCCTCCAAGACCGAGTCCCGACCCAGAAGATAACTGAAGGTAGAATTGACCAAGTGAGTTCAAACCAAACTCAGCGCTAAGAGAGCCGCCGAATACACCCAATCCCACTTGCGCCTCGCCCGAAAGAGCTATCCCAATCGGCGTGCATCTTTTCTCGGAGCTATTGGGGGTGCCGCCGGTTGTTGACGCCCCCTGCGCACTAGAAAGCAGGGTACTGAAAAAGGCCCCCATAGATTCGTATATAGAGCGACCGCAGTCTGGAAAGCAGCCGTTGAAGATTGAATTGATAATGTTGTCATCCATTCTGGGCGCTGACACCATTATCTCGTCCATCAATCCCCATGGGTCTCGCCGATTGATAGGGTCTCCTGCTGCGTAGTTATATAGATTCATGCCAGCAGAGTAGCCAATGGGATCAGTCTGCAAGAATCTGCCCAATTTTGCGGAATAGACCCTGGCTTTGAAGTAATAGAGGCTCGAATCCGCTAAGTAGGTCTGGCCGGTATACTGGAAGCGCCCTTGGTTCGTCGTGCCTGGAACACCTGATTCGTCGTACTTGTTCACTGCGAGGACAGCGCCCGTAGACGTACTTACAGCGATCACAGAACCTCGCTCGTCGGCATGTAGCCAGCGCCTGGTCCCCGTGCCAGATCCTTCATACCAAACCAGCGGCTCGTCTACTCCCGGACCATGAACAAATCGTCGCTGCATCACGTTCGATGCGTTGTACTCTGCAATGAGATTCGTTCCATCGTAGGCAAATCGGGTTGTCACGCTCGACGCCACCTGCTGATAGAGCCGACTCATAGGATCGTAGGTCAGCGTGACTGATCCTGGAGCAGTCAGAAGAAGGTTTTCAACGCTGTAGGTATATGAACCCGTCCCATCATTCGTAATGTTCCCGCGGCTGTCATAGTTCGTGGAAGCCCCACCGACGGCGGTGTACTGATTCAGGCGATTCGCTGCGTACGATCGATTGACGTTGGATGGGTAAACCCACGCGAAGGAATCGTTTGATCCGCTCCTGTTGACGATCTGCGATGCTGGGTTGTAGCTCATTCCAAACGTTTGATCCCCAACCGTATCAGTCAGATTCTGAGCAAGGGACGTCACCCTAGCCCCTTGATACCCGAAGCTCGTCGTCGCGCCATTACCTCTAGTGATCTGAGTCCGCCGACCCAGGTCGTCATAGGAGTATTTAGTTCGAGTCCCGGGTCATACCCGGAATCCGTGGTCTGATCATGCTGTACGCCATGCCTGCGATTGCCGCAGGGACCCATGCAAACACTAACCGGACGGGCCACTCCCCTGTGGCCGGCACGGCCCGGAAGATCCAGATAACCCGTTGCAGCCTGTAAATCGGTTCCCGAACTGGGTAACCGATAACTGGTCAAGCCCGACTCCGGGCTATTTCGCGAAGATTTCCTGGAGCGTGCCCAGCGTTGCGGCCAGCGTCTTTGGCGAGACGCTACCCACTTTCTTGATCAGTCGCTGCTGATCAAGCGTCCGGATCTGGTCGAGCAGAATGAGGCCTTTCTTGCCGGCGAACGTGACAGGAATCCTGAAAGGAGCCGCATGGCTCCCGGTCGTCATCGGCACCACCATGACCGTGCGCAGATGGTCGTGCATCTCCGCTGGCGAGACGACGACGCAGGGCCGCGTCTTCCTGATCTCGCTGCCGACCGTGGGGTCGAGGGCTGCCAGCCAGATTTCGCCGCGGACTACCACTTGAGATTCTTGTCCCCGTCATTGCCGAATTCCGGCCAGACCAGGGCCTGGTCGCCGACGGCAGCAACCCGACGGCTTGCTTCCGCCCATCCAGCCCTCGCTGCCGTCGCCGGTTTGCGCAGGACAATGGCATCGTTCTCCACGCTCAGTTCAGCCTCTCCTTCCAGCCCGACCTGGGCAAGGAACAGCTTGGGAATGATGATGCCCTGCGAGTTTCCCAGCTTTCGAATCGCGGTTTTCATGACGCCAGCCCGTTTTCTCAAGTTATAACAATGTTATTCCGTGGGCTGACAGGCGGTCAACCTGCAAAGTTGCCGTGTTCATGCCATTTCTTCAATACCGGTCGCGGCCGCATGACCAAGCCTCCTCTACGCCGCAGCCTGCAGCGACGCCCTGCCCGCCACTTCCGCATATAGCTGCGCCATGCGTTCCGCGAGAGCGGGAGCGGACCAGGTCATGGCGTAGGCGCGTGCTTCGGCAGAGAGGGTTCGCCGCAGATCGGGATCCTTGAGCAGCTGCGTCACGAGGGCGCCAAAGCCGGCTTCGTTGTCGGGGGCGATGCGGGCCCCGCGTTCGGGCTTGAGGATGTCGAGCGTACCCATGTACGCGGTCGAGACGACGGGGACGCCGAGCGCCATCGCTTCGAGCAGCACGAGGCCTTGCGTTTCGGTGCGGGAAGAAAAGACAAACAGGTCTCCTGCCTGGTAGCAGTCGAGCAGCTCGCCGTCGCGCGACAGGTAACCGACGAAGCGGACGTGCGGTGTGAGGTTGCGAGCCTCGACGTAGTCGCGGCAGTGCTTCAGCGCCGGCCCTTCGCCCGCCACGATCATCACGGCATCCGGAATGCCCTTGAGCACCTGCTCGAACATGCGGAACAGGAAGTCGATGTTCTTCTCGTGGGCGATCCGGCCGACATGAACCAGCGTCGGCTGCGTAGGGGCAATGCCCAGCTTCTCCCGGAATGCATGGCCGCTCCCCTGCCGGAACTTCGCAAGTTCGAGCCCGGTCGGGATGATGTGCATCGGGCATTGCACGCCGTAATCCTTGAGCGCGGTTTCCATCGCCAGCGACGGCACGACCAGCGCGGCCAGGTCCTTGCACTGGGAAACCGTGAATCGGCGTGCGGCAAAACGCATCAGGAAGCGCGGCAGCAGCGGTACGTAGTGGTGCAGGTATTCCTCGAAGTACGTGTGGTACGACTCGATCGCAGGCACGCCCAGCCAGCGGGCGAGGTGCAGGCCCAGGTAGTGCGCAACGAAGGGCGTCTGGATATGCACGAGGTCAAAGGGCTTGCCCGCAAGCTGCGGCTTGAGCGCCTTGATCGCCGCGGGCACCATCATCCGGTCCTCGGGATCGCGGGGCACGTAGCGCGAAGGCACCCGGAGGATGCCGGGTTCACTGTCGGTCCCGGTGCGGCCGGGATACTCCGGAGCGATCAGTACCGTTTCGTGACCGGCTTCATGCAGCGAGCGGCGGAAGGTCTGGATGGAGGTCGACACCCCGTTGATCCGGGGAAAGTACACATCCGAAATCATCAGTATCCGCAATGTCTTCTCCTGCGCGCCGCTCGGCAACGGGCGCGAAGGTATGACCATGAGATTACAGGCTGGTGACTGGCAGGGTGCTGCAAAGGGTCTTGCAGCACCCTGCCAACCCCGTTTCCACTGCTTCGGTTGGCCGGACCTTGATGGGGATGCGTCATGCGCTGATCCGGAAGCGCTCAGCGAGCAGCACCACGGCCCACCAGCGTGTTGGCCAGCGCTGACTCGAGGATCGGAAACCGGAAACGATAGCCGCTGTCCCGGAGCCTTGCTGGCACCACTCGTTGCCCATCCACGAACAGCTGGGCCATCTCGCCTCCCAGCCAGCGGATCGGGGCAGCCGGCAGATGGAACCAGACCGGTCTGCGCAGGATGCGCCCGACCGTGGCCGCAAACTCCGCCTGCGTGATCGCTTCGGGGGCCACTGCGTTGTAGACGCCGTGCATGCCTTCATCGTGCAGGCCGCGAGCGATCAGGGCGAGGACGTCTTCCAGATGAATCCAGCTCATCACCTGCCGGCCGGTACCGAGCCGCCCGCCGAACCCCAGCCGGAACGGCAGCACCAGCGGTGGCAAGGCGCCACCGCGTCCCACTACGACCCCAAGACGCAGGATCACCTGGCGGATGCCCATCGCGTCCACAGGGCGGGCTGCGGCCTCCCAGCGCACGCACAGTTCCGACATGAACCCCACCCCAGGCGCGCTGGCCTCATCCAGCGACTCCGACGGATCGCGAACCCCGTAGTAGCCGATCGCCGAAGCCTGGATCCAGACGGAAGGCTTGTGGCGCGCCATCGCCACCCACTGCACCAGCGCTTCCGTCGTCCCCACCCGGCTGCGCAGCAACCCGGCCTTGCGCCCGGCAGACCACCTCGGCCCGACGACCGGTGCTCCAGCGAGATTGATGACCGCGTCGATCCGTTCTCCGACATCCAGTTCTGTCATCGACTGGATGCAGCGGGTCCGCCGGGTGAACTGATGCGCGGCACGCCGCGGATCGCGCGTCAGCACGATCACTTCATGGCCGGCGTGCAGCAGTTCGTTGACCAGACGGGTCCCGATGAAGCCCGTGCCGCCCGTCACGAGGATTCGCCGGCGCTCCAGCCCGTCGAACGGATTGGCTTCCGGCAAGGAAGTCAGGAACCCGGGATGCCCTTGAACAGGGGGCGGGATGTCAGGGCGCCGCGCCGGAAGCGCTCTTGGGCTGAGGAGCGGACGCGGGGGGCTTCGCGGCGGGCTTCAAAGCCGCTGGCGCCGGGGTGGATTCTGCTGGCGAATCCGCAAGCATGGCCTCGAACTCGGCGGCCGACACCCGCAGTTCCTTCTTGCCATCCCACGTCGAGCCCGACGGCAACGTGTTCTCCACCCTGCGCGTATCGGCCAGAACGGCATCGAGCGTCGTGCCCGACTTCGAGATCGGCACCGTGATCCCGCGCGGCGCGGCGGCAATCGCATTGATCAGTTCGAGATCGACGCTGACGTTGTGCTCCTTCACCCGCTGTTCCATGTGCGCAGACATCGCTTCGTTGAGCAGCTTCTGCGCGCCATCCCCCTCACGGCGCTTGTCGTCCTCGAGGATGGGGAAGATCTGCATGTGCAGCGCATCGCCCTCCCAGCCGAACGCAATCGGCTGGTTCACGACGGTCACCCTGGTACCGACCGCAAGGTCCTGGAACATCGGGGCAATGTCTTCCGGATACAGGCGGATGCAGCCGTGGCTGGAACGCATGCCGACGCCGTAGGGCTTGTTGGTGCCATGGATGAGATAGCTCGGCCAGCCGAGATTCATCGCGAACGCACCGAGCGGATTGTCCGGTCCCGGTCCCACGCGGGCAGGCAGCGGATCACCGTTCTTCTTGTGTTCGGCGCGCACGGATGCGGGGACTGTCCACACCGGATCCCTCCGCTTCGACGTGATCTTCGTGGTGCCTTCCGGCGTCTGCCAGCCCACCTTGCCGATGCCGATGGGATGCGTGATGACAGTCTGCAGCTCGCCTTCCTTGCGTTTCGGGAAGTAGTACACGCGCAGCGCCGCCAGGTTCACGACGAGCCCCTCGTACGGAGCATCGGGCAACACGAAACGCGTCGGCAGCACGATTTCGCGGCCTTCGCCCGGCAGCCACGGATCGACACCGGGATTCGCGCGGATGATTTCCTCGTAGCCGAGATTGAAGCGGCGCGCGATGTCGGACAGGGTGTCTTCCGCACCCACCTTCGTGAGCTGCAGCTGCCCGACGACTTCGGTGGTCTGCGGATCGAAGTGGAAGCGATGGGTCGCTGCAGGCGCGTACACGACCGGCGGCGGTGGCGCGACGACTTCCGGAACCGGTTCCTCCCGCGGGGCCTGCAGCAGCTGGCACCCGGCAAGGAGGACGGCAGGCACAAGTGCGGCGGTGCGCAGAAAGCGGTAAGCGTTCATGAAGGCATTATGACCAACAATGCAGCCCTTGCGTACCCCGAAAACCTGTCGGTGAATTCCGACAAACGATCGGGACAGGGCTTATAGAACCACCGGGACGTTCGGTTGCTCGTTGCGATCGACCGCGGGAAAGCGCCGGGCGATGAGTTGCCCCACCGTCGCAATGCCGGCGACAGCACCCTGCTCGTAGTCGCCCTTCGCAAACCCCTCTTCCATCGCCCGGCAGGCTGCGAGCCACTCGGGCGCGGTGCTGTCCTCCAGACCCCGATCGGCAACGATCTCGACGGCGTGATCCGCCAGCAGGACATAGATGAGCACGCCATTGTTGGCCGCAGTGTCCCAGAGACGGAGTAGCGAAAACACTTCCATGGCCCGGTCGCGCGGTGACTGTCCCCGCCAGAGAGGGAACAGGTCCAGGCTTCCCTCCACGGCGAAACGCAACTCCCCGCCATGCAGTGCTTCCGTCGTCGCAATGGCCCGCTCGATGGCGGCCAGCACGGCTGGCGAAAAATGCCGGGGGACAGCCCGGGGTGGGGCGAACACATGCCTCAACAGGCGGCGCACGCTCACCATCTTCCGGACGCTCCCCCGCCACCGAATCCACCGCCCCCGCCGCTCCAGCCCCCGCCTCCACCGCCACCGAATCCGCCCCCGGACGTCCAGCCGCCGCGATGGCCTCGGCCCGAGCTGTACCAGCCTCCCCCTCCCCCTCCCATGAGGGTGATGACGAACGCGATGAGCGCCGCAACGAAAGCGATACCGAGGACGCTCACGATGAACCAGACGATGCCGCCGACCACCACCGCGGTGGTGGCAGCACCGCCCATCCGGCCAAACAGCCGCCGGAGAATGCCCCCACCGACGAGCGCGACCATCAGCACGATGGGGAGGACGGTTTCGAAACCCTGCGCAGCCCCGCCGGACTCGCGGCGAGCCGGGGCAGGCAGCGCTTCGCCGTCGATGACGCGGATGAGGCGATCGATCCCTTCGGTCAGGCCGAGGAAGTAATCGCCCGCGCGGAAGCGCGGCACGATGATTTCCTCGATGATGCGATTCGCGGTGGCATCGGAGAGTACGCCTTCGAGCCCGTAGCCCACCTCGATGCGCAACGTCCCGTCATCCTTCGCCACGATCAGCAACACGCCGTCATCGGACTGCGCCCGGCCGATCTT
Source organism: Pseudomonadota bacterium (assembly GCA_031398625.1). Taxonomy (GTDB): domain Bacteria; phylum Pseudomonadota; class Gammaproteobacteria; order Steroidobacterales; family Steroidobacteraceae; genus CAIUGU01. The sequence continues at coordinate 2,450 of JANNNQ010000313.1, read as the reverse complement.
CCAGGCCTCGGCGACCCGTATCGAATACTGCTCGATGGCTTCAGGGCCAGTGGTGGGTACGAGCAGGACGGCGATCTGGGCACCTTTTCGCGCCTCGAACGCGGCAAGCGTCTGCTCGAGCGTCTGTCGCTGGCCTGCATCGAGCGTCGCCGTCTGGTCCGTGACGCGCGCGGTAAGGGGCGGAATGGCCACCTGCGCCCAGAGCGGAGCAATCAGGCAGACGCATAGCCACAGCGCGAGAGCCGCGCGCCAGGACAGCGAGGAGCGCTCGCTCATTCCAGGTCAGTTGCCCGCAGGAGCGGGAGCCGGCGTGGCTGGCGGCGCGGTGAAATCGACTGTCGGCGGGGTAGAGATCGCTGCTTCGTTGGCTACCGTGAAACCCGGCTTCGTGTCGTAACCGAACACCATCGCCGTCAGGTTGCGGGGGAAGGAACGGACCGTCACGTTGTAGTTCTGCACCGCTTCGATGTAACGATTGCGCGCGACCGTGATCCGGTTTTCCGTGCCTTCGATCTGGGCCTGCAGGTCGCTGAAGCCGACGATGGACTTGAGTTCGGGATAGCGTTCGACGACTACCAGCAGGCGGGACAAGGCCGAGCCGAGCTCACCCTGTGCGGCCTGCCAGGCTGCAAAAGCCTGTGGGTCGTTGATGAGTTCCGGCGTCGCCTGGATCGAACCCGCCTTGGCTCGGGCATTCACCACTGCTTCCAGGATTCCCTGCTCGGCAGCCACCGCCCCTTTCACGGTGTTGACGAGATTGGGAATGAGATCGGCGCGGCGCTGGTACTGGTTCAGGACTTCCGACCAGGCGGCGCTCACCTGCTCATCCTGCAGCTGCAGCGTGTTGTAGCCGCAGCCCGAGAGGACAGAGGCAATGATCATCAATCCGATGGCTCTAAGGGAACGCATGCTTTGAGGCCTCAGGGTTCATTCACGGGCAATCCACTAGCCCGCAATGTGGGTCCTGGGACCCGAAGTTTCAAGCTCTCATCCGGCCAGCAACCCGGTGACCATGGCCTCGCCCTTCACCAGATCTTCACGCGCTCCTCCGGCTTGAGGAACAAGGCATCGCCTGCTTTCGTGGCAAAGGCCGACGCGAACTCCGGCATGTTGATCAGCACGCCGTTGGCGCGGAACTCGCTGGGGCTGTGTGAATCGGTCAGCAGACGCCGGCGCAGGTCGTCATCCCGGTACTTCCGGGCCCATACCTGCGACCAGCCCATGAAGAACCGCTGTTCGCCGGTAAAGCCGTCGATGACCGGTGCATCCTTGCCCCCCAGCGACAGCTGCCACGCGCGATACGCCACTGTCAGGCCGGAGAGGTCGGCAATGTTCTCGCCGAGCGTGAGCTCGCCGTTCACGTTCAACCCGGGCAACGGGCTGTACGCGCTGTACTGCGCGACCAGGCTTGCGGTGCGCTTGCGGAATTCCGCGTCGTCCGCGGCCGTCCACCAGTCCCGGAGGTTGCCCGAACCATCGAAGTGACGGCCCTGGTCGTCGAAGCCATGACTGATCTCGTGGCCGATCACGGCGCCGATCGCGCCATAGTTCACCGCATCGTCCGCTGCGACGTTGAAGAACGGCGGCTGCAGGATCGCAGCCGGAAAAACGATCTCGTTGGCGGGCGGATAGTAGTAGGCATTCACGGTCTGCGGCGTCATCAGCCATTCAGTGCGATCGATCGGCCCGCCCAGCCGCTCCACCCCGCGATCATGCTCGACGATCGCGGCACGATGGAGATTGCCGAGGAGGTCGTCACGGCGCACCTCGAGCTTCGACCAGTCCTTCCACTGGTCCGGATAGCCGATCTTGGTGGTGAACCCCGCCAGCTTTTCGTGCGCGGCCTGCCGGGTTGCCGGCGTCATCCACTCAAGCGCGTCTATCCCCGAGCCAAATGCTTGCTTGAGGTTCAGGACGAGCTGGTCCATGCGCTGTTTGGATTCGGGGCTGAAATGCCGCTCCACATAGATCTTGCCGGCAATATCGCCAATGGCGCCTTCGACGGTCTCTACGCCCCGCTTCCACCGCGGCTTGATCTCCGCCGTGCCCGAGATCTCGCGGGCATTGAACCCGAAGTGCAGCGTGACGAAGCGCGCAGGCAGATACGGCGCACAGGCATTCAGCAGCTTGAAGCGGAAGTACTCCTGCCATTGTGGAACCGGTACGTCTGCAACCATCTTGCCGAGAGCGGTAAAGAAGCTGGGCTGCGTCACGACCAGGGTTGTCACCTTCGTCGCGGCGGCGCCATCGAGAAACGCGGCCCAGTCGAGACCGGGAGACAGTGTTGCCGCCGCCAGCAGGTCGTAGCGGTTGTAGGTTTTCTGCGCGTCCCGGTTCTCCACCCGGGTCCAGTGGGCAGTCGCGAGCCGGGTTTCCAGCGCCAGGATCCGGGCTGCAGCCGCACCGGCATTCGCATCACCCGCTGCCGCCAGCAGGTCACGGATGTAAGC
>JANNNQ010000302.1:0-16298 GCA_031398625.1 Pseudomonadota bacterium | reverse complement strand
CTCGCAGGTGGGCTGCGTCACCGGGAACCTCATCTACACCAATCCGGGCGGGTCGGCTGCCGCACAATCCGGCTCGCTCTACTGGCGCTTCGAAGAGGGACTCAAGCGGCTGGAACAGCGAACCGGTTCCGTGATGGGTGCCGATGGATCCCTGTTCTGCGTCCGTCGCTCGCTGCATCGTGCCCCGCCGGATCACATCATCGATGACATGTATGTCTCGCTGATGGTGCTGTGCCAGGGCTTTCTGGTTCTCCAGGCCACGGATGCCAGGGGCTACGAGGAATCCGTCACGTCCTCGCGCGAGGAGTTCCGCCGCAAGATCCGCATCGCCTGCCAGGCCTTCAACGTGCACCGCCTGATCTGGCCGGAGCTGCGCCGGCTGGGAGGGCTCGACGTATACAAATATGTTTCGCACAAGTTGATCCGCTGGCTGGGCATCTACTTCCTCGCAGGATCAGGTCTCGCATTCATCGCCGCCTTGCTCCTGGCAGGCCATGCGATCCTGGTTGTGCTCGGCCTCCTCGCGCTGGGGGCCGGCTTTGCGCTGGGCCAGGTGTGGGGCCTGAAGCCGTTCTCCCAGCTGGTCGAGATCCTGAAGGCGTTCGTCGGGACGGGCATTGGTGTCTGGCGCTCGCTCCGCGGGGAGCGTTTCCAGACCTGGAGTCCCGCGGCCTCGATCCGGCAGAAGGCGGTAACGGGATGATCGCCCTTGCTACCGGGCCGCACGAAGCACGGGCGGACATGCCCGGCTTCAATCTCCCGCTCAACGGCTTTCGCGGCTTCTGCGCGCTCATGGTGTTTTTGTTCCACCTGGGCGATGCCGGCGTGCTCGAGTGGACGGGCACGCCCGCGTCCGCGACGTTCGGGTTCCTCGGCACCTCGCTCGCCTATGGCGTCGAGCTGTTCTTGATGATCAGCGGTTTCGTGATTCTGGGGAGTTTGCTCCGCCACCGCTCGGTGGGCGGCTTCCTGAAGGACCGCGCGATACGGATCTTCTCGGCGTGGGTGCCGGCGCTGGTGGCGATTGCGCTGGCGAGCGGGGTGCTGGGCATCGGGCCGTTCGCCGGACTGAACGCGATGGAGGCCAGTGTCCTGTTCCTGGCCAACCTCTTCCTGTTGCCGCCGCTCGCGCCGCTTCCGCTGGTGCACCTCGGCTCATGGAGCCTGACCTATGAATGGGTGTTCTACTTTGCGGCAGCAGGCGGCCTCGTGCTGTTCCGGCGCCATGGGAGCGCGTCGTGGCCGGTGATCGGCTGGACCTTGCTCGCGGGCCTGTTCATCGTGTTGTATCCGCCCGCGTTGTTCTTCCTGACGGGCGTGATTGTCTTCCGGCAGCGCGCGTGGTTCGAGCAACACAGGCGCTGGCTCGCAATGCCGATCGTCAGCCTGGCGCTGTTCCTGCTCGCGTGGCGGCTTACCGAGCCGGGCGGGGAGGCGGCAGGCAGCACCTTCCTGCAATGGATACAGGACGGACGCTGGCTTGCCGCTGTCATCGCGTTCATCGCATCGCTGCACCTGTTTGCCTCCGTCACGCTGGCTGGCGCACGCCAGGCGGACTTCCTGAAGAGCCGTTTGTTCCAGTTCCTGGGCAACATCAGCTACAGCTTCTACCTGTGGCACCTCATCGTCATGGCGCCAGTGAAGCGCGTGGTCACGGCTTATGTCGCCCCGTTCACCGGCAGTGAATTGGCTTTCGTCGTCTTTGCGATAACGGCCGCTGTCCTGTCCCTCGCGGTTTCCTGGGGCTCCTGGCGCGTGTTCGAGGTCGCCCTGGCCAGCAGACTCCGCAAGGCTGCGCCTGCTCCGTCATGGAGGAGTGCCCATGCAGCGTCATGAGAATTCCCTGCGCTGCCTCTGGCTGGCGCGCGATCTCCCTTTTCCGCTCGACACCGGATCGAAAGTGTATTCGGGCCATCTGGCCACGAGCCTGGCGCGCGCCGGTGCCCATGTCCGCTTCCTCGGCCATGGCCGGGCCGGCGAGTTTCCGCCCGAGGAGGAGCGCATCGACTGGGTGCGCGTGCCAGATGGACGCCGTCGCGCGGTTTCAGCCTTGCTCGGATCACTGCCGATTGCGGCTGCCGTGGATGCTTCCGCAGCCTACCAACGGCTGCTGGGGGAAGCCCTGCGGGAATCCTGGGATGCCATCGTGTTCGATAACTACGGCTCCGGCTGGGCCTTGCCTGCCTGTGTCCGCCACGCACGTACGGCCTCCCGCCGGCCGGTGCTGATCCATGTCTCGCACAACCACGAGGCGAAGTTGTGGGCAGGCATGGCAAGGAATGCGGAATGTTCGCCGCTCAAGCGGATTGCCCTGTCCCGCAACGCACGGCGGATTGCGGCCCTCGAGCGATCGCTGGTTGCACAAACCGATGTCGTGACCGCGATCACCGACGAGGATCGTGTGGCGTTCGCCCCGCGACGTGCGGGCCGCCCATTGCTGACATTGACACCAGGCTACTCCGGCGAAGTGGCACCGCCCCGCGAGATCACGCCGGCCACTCCCCGAAGGGTGCTGTTGATGGGGTCTTTCACCTGGGTCGTGAAGCGGGAGAACCTCATTCGCTTCATCGAAATTGCCGATCCGGCTTTCGAGCGGGCCGGGATTGCGCTCGATGTCGTGGGCGAGGTTCCCGCAGACCTGCTGCCCTGGCTCAGGTCCCGCTGCAAGGCGACGCACTTCCACGGCTTCGTCGAGCAGGCCCGGGATTTCTTCGCCAACGCCCGCATCGGCGTCGTGCCGGAACTCATCGGTGGCGGCTTCAAGCTGAAGTTCCTAGACTACTTCTTCAGCCGTCTCCCCGTGGCGACGATTGCAGAAGCCGCGGCGGGGCTGCCAGTGTCGCTGCGCAGGCGGTGCCTGCAGGGTGACGATCTCGAATCGCTGGTCAGCGGGATCGTTGCGCACATCGACAACCTGCCACTGCTCAACGACATGCAGCAGCAGGCATTCGAGCTCTCGCAAGCCGGGTTTCGCTGGGAGGACCGCGGGCACATGCTGCTGGCCGCCGTGGAACGGGCGCGTCGCGAGACTGCAGAGAGGCCGCTTCCTTCCTTGCAGGCGAATCCCGTCCCGGCCGTACATCCTGGAGACTGACCATGCGCAGGGAAATCATCATCACGGGCGGCGATGCGAACTTCTTCAGGTGGATGATCGCTGCGCTCACCTCCCTGCGCGCCCATCCGGAGCTGGCGCGAAGGGACTTCGGCGTGATTGACCAGGGCCTCGAGGCCGGGCAGGTCACGCAGTTGCTGGCCCTGGGGTGTCGCATCGTCAGGCCGGAGTGGACGCTGCCTGTTCCGCAGGAGAAGCGGTTGTTGCGCAACATCGGCCTGGTAGCACGCACCGCCCTGCGCGACTACTTCCCCGGTTACTCGCTCTATCTCTGGTTCGATGCCGATGCGTGGGTGCAGACCCCGGATTTTGCAGCCATCTACTTCGCGGGTGCGCACGGGCAGGGTGCTGCCGTTGCGCGGGAAAATGGGGCGCGCTATCGACGTCCCTTCAGCGACCGCAAGTGGTGGGCGGGCAATATGGTGGGGGCCTTCGGCGTTCGTGACGGCTTGCGGCTCTCCCTGCAGCCCAGCATCAACATCGGGGTGCTGTGCCTCAAGGACACGGCCCCGCACTGGAATGCCTGGATCCGCGCCTATGCGCACGCGCTGGAACGAACCGAGAAGGTGAATCTCGATCAGCACGCCTTCCTGGCGGCAGCCTATCTCGGGAACCTGCCGACCGCTTTCGTCGCCGCACGCTACAACTGGTTGCCTCACCTCAGTTGCCCTGTGTGGAACAGGGAAACGCGCCAGCTGTGCGAGCCTTCGGCTCCTTACCAGCCGCTCTCTGTCCTGCATCTGGCGGGTCCGCACAAGGATCGCCCGTACCGCATTCCCGTGCTGGGCGGCGGCACCTTCGACAGTTCGCTCAGCTATCCCGCGATCCAGAAACATCGCGGTGAGTCCATTGCTCCGGTCGAGCCCGTGCCATTACCGCTGGATCGCATCCCCGCCATGAGAACTGCAAGATGAACACCGTCTCCGTCGTCATTCCCGCCTACAACGCGGCCCGTACCCTCGGTGAGGCCATCGCGAGCGTGCGAGCGCAGACGCTGCCCGTCCTGGAGATCATCGTCGTCGATGACGCTTCAAAGGACGAGACGCTGGCCACCCTCGAAGCATTGGTTGGTCCGGACCTGGTCATCGTGCGCCAGTCTCGCAACGCCGGAGGTTCTGCCGCCCGGAATCGCGGTATCGATACGGCGCGAGGCGAGTGGATCGCCTTCCTCGACGCCGACGACCTGTGGGTACCGCACAAACTGGAAATGCAGCTTGCGGCACTGGCCACGCAGTCCATGCCGGCGTTCTGTTTCTCGTCACTCGTGCGGGTGAACGAGTACGGCGAGAGCCATGTGCTGCCGAAGCGCAGCCCGCGCCAGGGCGAAACGCTGGCGGACTACATGCTCAAGGCGGGCAACGTCGTACAGACCAGCACGCTGCTCCTGCCGCGAGCAGTGCTCCAGAGCTGTCGTTTTCGGGGCGGTCTGCGGCGCTTCCAGGATATCGATTTCGTTCTGCAACTGGGCACGGCAGGAGTCACCGCCGTGCATGTGAACGAACCGCTGGTCGAGTGGCGCAACCTGGGCGGCCCCACGGTGAGTTCGCTCCAGGATCCCTCAGTCGTTCGCGATCTCTTTTCGTATCACCTGGGCAGGTTGACGATTGCGCAGCGGCTGGGGCTTGAAGTCCGCAGCCTGAATCCCCTGCCCGGCGTACTCGGCGCCACGCACTGGCTGGGGAAAGTGCTGCTGTCCGTGTGTGCGGGCGCCATTGCCGTTCCGAACGCAATGAGCCTGGTCCTGCGGAACAGTCTCGGCATCCGCACGTACGGGATGATCAGGAACAAGCTGAAATGAACAAGACCCGCCGCAAACTGCTGCTGAAAGCACTCGCTACACCGCTGGTCGCCCTGCGCGGCTGGCCAAAGGGCGCGCGGGCAGCCGCATCAGTGGTGCCCTTCGGGCAGACGGGCAAGTTCGAGCTGGTCAGGGACTGGACCTTCGGGCGGACCCGGGCCGGCGCAACGATCCGCAGCCGCGCCGATCTCGATCGCGAGTTCCACTATCGCTACATCCACGAAGGCGGCAAGCTCGACGGCCTCAAGACCTACTGGTCCTATCACCGCGATTACCCGGATGGCGATCCCCGCAACCTGCATGTGCTCGATGCGGGTACGTTGACGCTGAAGGGGCGCATTCCACCCGGCGGCGGGCTGCGACCGCGTGGCATCGAGTCCGGCATTCTCCGTGCGAAACCCCCGATCGGCCCGGGTGCGTACATCGAGATGCGGGCAAAGCTGCCTTTCGGCGTGGGGGCCTGGCCTGCGTTCTGGCTGGTGCCGGGTGTGCAATATCCGGATGGCACTTTCTCGGAGCTCGTCTGGCCTCCCGAGATCGACATCTTCGAATTCTTCAACTGGCAGGGCCGCACGCGCACCCGTGTCATGACGGGCTATGTGCAGACGGCGGGCAAGCCGGAGAAATACGGCAACCCGCAGGATCTCTTCACGAAATTCAAGAAAGGCGAATACGAACCCGGCTTCGACTTCTCCTCGGACTTCCACGTGTTCGCGCTCGACTGGCGCGAGGATGCGCCCATCTGGGTGCTGGATGGCCAGCCGATCAAGCAGACGCGCTATGTCTGGAACGCGCCGCGCGCGCACCTGCTCGTGACGAACCAGATCGGCATGACGCTCGACAACGTCAACCTGAAGGAAATGGTCGCCGACGAGTCGCAGTGGAACTACGTCATCGATTACATCCGGGTCTGGGAGCGCAAAGCGGTCCCCGAAAACCCCAATAGTCTTGAGGTGCGCTGATGCGCGGCAAGCAATTCGGATCGCAGGCCGTCACCGGCTTCGTGCTCGCGGCATTGATTCCGGTCAACGGGATGAATGCCGCGGAGCCGGATGAAAGCGACCTCGACATCTTCATCGCCGACCAGCTGACGTACGACGACAACCTGTTCCGGGTGCCGGGCAGCATCACGCCGGTCAGCCTGGACACCGGGGAAACGTTCAGCCGGAGCGACTACGTCAATCGCGCGACGCTCGGGATCGACGGGCGCTGGCTCGTCAGCAGCCAGGCATTCGAACTCGGCCTTGCCGCCGACGACAATCGCTTCGAGGAGAACGACGAGCTGGATCACGTCTCCGGGAAGGCGCGGGTAGTGTGGGACTGGCAGACCGCGGGCGATTGGTCCGGTCGCCTGGGTGCGGACTACGGTCGGTCGCTGGCGAGCTTCGCCAACAGCCGTCTCTTCACGCGCGACCTGCTCGATACCTTGAGCTACCTCGCCGATGTCCGGCTGGGCGTCGGCTCACGCTGGGCGTTGCGGACGGGTGCCCGCCAATTCGAGGTGTCGCACAGCGCCTCGGTACGCGAGCTGGATGATTTTGAAAGCACCATGGGCTATGTCGGGCTCGACTACCTGACGCCCGCCGGCACGCTGTTTGCCGCCGAATACCGGCGCACCGATGCCGGGTTCCCGCACGAGACATTCGTCGGTGGCGAGCTGTTGCAACGGGACTATGTGGAGGATGCGGCGACGTTCCGCGTCAGGCACCCGTTCAGCGACAAGACACTGTTCGAAGGCAGCGCCGGCTACGTCCAGCGCGAGCATGACAATCCCCTCGTCGAAGACTATTCCGGCGACATCTGGCGACTCGCCCTGAACTGGCGCCCGGGCTTCAAGACCACGGTCATCTTCGCCGGCTGGCGTGAACTCAAGGCCTACGAAGACCTCGAGTCCGATTATTTCAAGGCGACCGGCATGAGCATCACGCCGACGTGGCAGATGACGGAGAAGCTGCGCCTTGAGCTGGCTGCGTCGTGGGAAGAGCAGGATTACATCGGCTCGAACACGGCCTTGCCGGACTCGGTTGCCCGTCGCGACACGGTCGAGGCGGCCCGCATCGGGCTGACCTACCTGCCACGCGAGCCGCTGTCCCTGGCGTTCAACTTCCGCATGGAGAATCGCGATTCCAATCGCGAGACCTATGCGTTCGACGACAACCTGGGCAGCGTCGAGCTGCGGTTCACTTTCTGAAGGCGCTGCCAATGATGGGCTACATGTCGGTCGGGGATCTCACCAGCGCGGTGCGCGCGAACATCCACCGCGTGCCGGGGGATGTCGATCTCGTTGTCGGCATCCCGCGCAGCGGCATGATCCCCGCATATCTCGTGGGCCTGTTCATGAACCGCCTGGTCGTGGATCTCGAGACCTTTCTCGCCAACGGTACCGTCGGACACGGCAGCACGCGCGCTGTCGGCAAGGCCATCGCCACGACGCAGTCTGCGCGCCACATCCTGCTGATCGACGACAGCCTGGCGTCGGGCGGATCGATGCGCCGGACGCTGGATCGGGTCCGCGCCGTGTACTCGGGGAGCATCACGACCTGCGCTGCCATCAGTCATCCGGCGCAACGGGGCGAGGTCGATCTCTGCTTCAGCGAGATGCCGCTGCCGCGCATCTTCGAATGGAATGCATTCCATCATCCGGAAGTGGCCAACTCCTGTTTCGATCTCGATGGAGTTTTCTGCGTGGATCCGACCGAAGCAGAGAATGACGATGGTCCCCGCTACAGCCGCTTCCTCGAGTCGGCACAACCGCTGTTCCGGCCGACCCGTCGGCTCGGACACATCGTTTCGGCCCGCCTGGAAAAATACCGGGCCTTGACGGAAGGCTGGCTGGCAGCGAATGGCATCGAGTACACGCGGTTGCACCTCATCGACCTGCCGAGCCAGGCGGAACGTCGGCGCCTGGGAGCACACAGCTCGCACAAGGCGCGCGTCTACCGCGAAACCCAGGCCTTCCTGTTCTACGAAAGCGATCCGTCGCAGGCTGCGGAGATCGCGGAACTGTCCGGCCGCCCGGTGCTGTGCACGGCGGACATGGAGCTGCGCCTTCCCGGCCGGTTCAATCCCAAGGCCAGTGCAGCTGCAATGAAGTGGCGACTCAAATCGCCGGTCGGCCGGATCAAGGGCTGGCTGCGGCGGCAGTCGCTCATGCCTTCGGCGGCGCGCACGGGACGGACGTAGATGTGAGCACGCTCGCACAGGAAGTCGCGATCGGTCCGGCCCCCGGCAAGCCGACATCGCCCTCTGTCTCGCGCGTCGTCAAGCAGGGCGGCGCGCTGGCCTTAGGGGGGCAGGGCATCAAGCTCGCCTTGCAGCTGGGCGCCACCGCGGTGCTGGCCCGGCTCCTGTCCCCCCAGGATTTCGGCCTGCTGTCGCTGGTCACGCCGCTCGTCACTTTCTTCGTCGTGTTCCGCGATGTGGGGCTGACGTCGGCCACGATCTTCACCGACGACATCACGGATGCCGAGGTCTCGAGCCTGTTCTGGATCAACGTGGCGGCGGGCGTGCTCTTTGCGTGCCTCATGCTGCTGCTGGCGCCCGTCGCCGCGGGCTTCTTCGAGGAGCCCAGGCTGACCGCGATTCTTTCCGTCATGGCGCTGACCTTCGTGTTCAACGGCATCCTGGCGCAGTACCAGGCCCTGTTCCAGCGGCGCTTCCTGTTCAAGCGCCTCACCGCGATCGATGTCGGTGCAAACATCGCGGGCACCTTGATCGGTATCGCAGCGGCCTTGCGAGGCTACGGCTACTGGTCGTTGATCTTCATCCCGGTGGCGACGCAGCTGTTCGCACTCGTGGCGACCGCACTGTTGTCCGCCTGGCAACCGGGCGCACCTCGCTGGGAAAAACGGACCGGCGCCATGGCCACGTTCGGGTCACAGATCACCGGCTTCAATTTCCTGAACTACTTCTCCCGCAACATCGACAACCTCCTCATCGGGAAGGTGTGGGGCCTCGAGGCGCTCGGTTTCTACGGCCGGGCTTACGGCCTGATGATGGCGCCGCTGTCGCAGGTGATCTACCCGCTCAACCAGGTGGTGGTGCCGGTGCTCACGCGCCTGAATGCTGATCGCGCGCACTACCGCGAGACCTACATTCGCATCGCGCGAGTGGTGATGCTGGTCTGCGTTCCGCTGGTGACGTGGCTGCTCGTCGCGCGCACCTGGGTCGTCGATCTCCTGCTCGGCCAGCAATGGGGAGCCGTGGCGCCCATCTATCTCGCGCTCGGTTTCTCCGCGCTCGTGCAGCCCATGAACAACTCGACCGCCTGGCTGTTGCTGAGCCAGGGACGGTCGCGGGACATGCTGCTGACGGGAGTGATCGGCTGCGTCGTGACGGTGGGCAGCATCGTGTTCGGACTGCAGTGGGGTGCGCTGGCCGTGGCGATCAGCTACTCGCTCGGGCAGATCCTGGTTATGACGCCTTTCCTCTGGTGGTTTGCGTGCCGCAACCAGCGGGTGCGAATCCTCGATCTGGTGAAAACCGCATTCCCGTTCTGGCTGACTTCCGCTGCAGCGGGCCTGTCCTTCGAGGTGTTCCGCTACGGCTACTGGAGCGATGCGGACACTTCCTCGTTCGCCGGCCTGGCGCTTTCCTTCGTGTGGGTCGTCGGCCTGCACCTCGCGCTGGTCGCGCTGTTCCCGGGCGGGCGCAAGCTCCTTGGGCAGACAACGCGTGCGCTGCGAGATCTTCTTGCCCGCCGGGCGCAGGCTGCTCCGGAATCGCGGGATCTCCATGGTTGATACTGGCCTCAAGATACGTCGCTGGCCGGGTGGCACCATTGCCGGGGCGTTGTTGGTCCTCGGACTCGCAACGGCGTCGGGCTCAGCTCCAGCAGCAGGGCCGACACCTTATCCAGAGCGCATCGAGGAGTGGCCCGGTCGCGGCGAAGTCCGGGTGTTCCCGTGGATGGTCGAGAACCGGGAATACTTCTGGAAGCAACGGCATGCCAGTCGCGGCGCAATCGTGCTCTCCGGTGATTCGCTGCTGGCTGGCTGGAAGGAGCCGGAAGCAGACCTCCCCGGCCTGAAAATCGTGAATCGCGGCATTGGCGGTGATACGAGTCGCGGCCTGCTGTTCCGGTTCGAGGAGGATGTCCTCGATATCGACCCCAGGGCCATCGTCATCCTCATCGGGACGAATGACCTGAGTGCACGGCAGGCCCCCGCCGACATCGCTTTCAACGTGGCCCGCCTGATCGAAGCAGCGCGCGAGCAGCGGCCTGCCGTCCCCATCGTGCTGTGTACATTGCCGCCCCGCGCCCATCCCGATGCGATGATCGAGACGGCGAAGCTGGTGGAACTGAATGCAGCGCTCAAGCAACTGGCTGGGGCTTACTCCATAGCGCTGCTCGACCTGTACCCGTTGTTCGGTGATGCACGCAGCGCACCCGTCCCGGAGTACTTCCAGCCGGACCGCATGCACATTGCACCGTCAGGCTATCGGCGCCTCGGCCGGGCGCTGCGCGAGCACCTTGCCGGCGCCGGCCTCCATCAGGCCGTGCTGCGATGAAGATCAACGCCGACCTTGAGCAGTTCGCGGCGCGGCCGGCTACCGATCCGGTCCTGGGCACGCTGGCATCCGCCTATCTCGACATGTTGCGCGCGGGTGCAGCCAACTGGGTTGTCATCGCCCACCTCATGCTGCTCTACAAGGTGAGCTGGTTGCCGTACCAGGACGGGGGCGTGGCCGTGGTGGTCTTCTTCCTGCTGTCCGGCTTCCTCATCACGCAATCGATGCTGAAGCGTCTTGCGACCCCGGCGCCGCGTTTCCCTTCGTTCCTGGCGGACCGCGTGGCCCGCATCATGACTCCCTACGTGCCGGCCCTGATCGCGGTCGCGATCATCGATGCGCTGTTCATTCATGCGCAGCTCGCCGAAGAAGGCATCTCCAGGGGGCCGGTGGCCTTTCTCGGCAATCTCTTCATGCTGCAGAACTACCCGTTCTTCCAGCTGTTCGATGCGGCGGGCATCAGCCTGCCCTGGCGCATCCGTCCCTACAATTCGGCAGAGCCGTTCTGGACGGTGGCGATCGAGATGTGGATCTACGTCGCGGTCGGCGCGATCTTCTTCCTGACGTTCACCGGCGAGCGACTGCGCCGCCGCTGGTTGTGGCCGCTGCTGCTGTTGAGCGTGCCCGTACTGGTGTGGAACGCCGCGGCGGGCGGTGGCAAATCCTTGAGCCTCATCTGGCTCGTGGGGGCCATCGCAGGCGTGGGGTTGCCCCGTCTTGCAAAGCTCAGCATCGCCACGCGCCGGTACTTCGCCACCTTCATGTTCTGCGTCGGCCTGGTGGCGCTCGCAGGGCACGCCCGCAAGTTCGGTTTCCAGGCCTACGAGCTGCAGACTGCCTGCCTGCTCGCGTTGCTCGTCTTCGCGCCTTTCATCTTCCTGCAGACCGTGAAGGCGGAAGCCCGAGGGGTCGTGGTCGTGTCCGGCCTGCTGGCTTCCTACAGCTACAGCCTCTACCTGATCCACAACACGGCCATCGCACTCGTCTGGTCGGTGGTCGGCGGCGTCCCGTCGCCCTGGGCCGTGTTGCTCAGCGTGGGCCTGGCCCACGTCATGGGCATCCTCCTCTACCGGTGGTGCGAACGGCACTACAAGCGGGTAGGTTACTGGCTGCGTCCGCGCTTCGAAGCGGCCTTGAGCCGCGGGCGCGGACCGGTGCCGGGGAGGGCGCCCGCGCCAGCCAAGCTTTGATCGCCTCGTTGTTCCCGATGCTTCCGGCGGACAGCCGCCCCTTAAGTTCACGATTCCAATCCCTCAGTCCGCGCCCGGCACCGGGCGCAATGGTGTGTGCATGCCGTATTGCGAGATCCTGCAGCTGCCCGGATGGCCGGATTCCCCTGTTGACCCTGCCGCCGCGGGGGTGCCTGTGCGGCAACCGGGTCTCGCAGCGGCCAGTCCAGGATGATCCCAAGCCATGACAGCGCCGCCACCCACTTCGATGTGGTGGTGATTGGATCCGGGTTCGGCTCCCTGTTCTTCGTCGACGGCTTCCTGCGCAAACGGCCGAGGGCACGTGTGCTCATGCTGGAGCGCGGTCGGTACAACTCCCTTGCGTGGCAACTCGAGCAGCAACGGAATTCCGATATCGTTCCCGGGGCTACCTACAGCACGCCCGCGGGCCACAAGCAATGGAATTTCACCATCGGTCTGGGGGGCGGCACGAACTGCTGGTATGGCCAGACGCCCCGGTTTCATCCGAGTGATTTCCGGACGCATTCGCTCTATGGCGTTGGCCAGGACTGGCCACTTTCATACGCTGACCTGGAGTCGTACTACGTCGGCGCCGAGCAGCGCATGTCGGTTTCAGGCAGCGATGAAATGGGGCTTCTGCTCCCGCGGTCACAGCCCTTTCCGCAACCCGCGCACGTAATGACCGCCGTCGATCGCCGGATGCGCGCAGCCCAACCGGAGTTTCACTTTCCCATTGCGACGGCACGGGCCAGCATCGCTGGCGCAGGGCGTGCCAGGTGTTGCAGCTCGGCGCGGTGCAGCCTGTGTCCTGTTGACGCCAAGTTCACCTTCGAAAACGGCTTCCGGGACCTGCGCTTGCATCCCGGCCTTGCGATCCGCACCGGCTGCGAAGTGACGCACCTGGAGCTCGCAAATGGCAGTGTTCGATCTGCCGTGTACCTGGAATCCGGTGTCGAGAAGCAGGTGAGCGCCGACCTCTTCGTACTCGGTGCCAACGGCATCCATAGCCCTGCCATCCTGCTGCGCTCCGGCGATGACCATCCATTGACCGGCAAGGGCCTCAACGAGCAGCGGGGGTACGGCGTGGAGATATTCCTCGACGGCCTCGACAACTTCGACGGCAGCACGATCACGACCGGACTCAACTATCGGCTTTACGACGGGGAGTTCCGTCGGCGGCACGGCGGCGCGCTGCTCTATTTCGAGAACCGCTGGCCACGGGGGCTGCGCAAGGACTTCGGACGCTGGCGGCAACTTGCTCCGGTGACAGTGGTGGTCGAGGACCTGCAGCAGGACGCGAATCGCGTGGAGCTTGATGCGGAAGGCATCCCGCGCGTGCATCACGCCAGCTACTCTGACTATGCGCACCGGGGAGTAACCGCATCCCAGGCGGCATTGGCGGAGGTGGTTACTCCATTGCCGGTGGAGCGCATCGAGTTCGTGGGCTTCAGGCCCACCGAGTCCCATGTACAGGGCTCGTTGCGCATGGGTGCGGATCGCTCAACCTCCGTTGTTGACGGCAACCAGATCCATCACGACTACCGCAACCTGGTCGTCGTCGGGTCGGCGGTGTTCCCGACCTGTCCGTGCGCAAATCCAAGCCTGACGGTTGCGGCACTGTCACTGCGCGCCGCGGACAGGATGGCATGAGCGGGTTTTCGCGCAGTCGACGGATCATCCTGATCGGGACGGCCGGGGCGGCCTTGCTCGGTGGTGCTGCCATGATGGGATTGGAGCGCTATCGTCGCGGCCGTCCCGACTGGATAGCTGACCTCATCCGCCGCAATCTCCCTGGGCAGCCGCTCGACGAAGCTGCCTTGCGCGAGTTCTCCCTGAGCATGAGCGTGAGCCCGCTGTTCGATACCCCGAGGCGCCGCGCAGCCGTAGCCGCGATGCAGGTTCTTCCAGACGAGGTCTGGTTGCCGGAACCGGTGGCGGGTGGCGTCGAATCGCTGGAGCGCCAGTTGCTGACCGAGTTTCTTCTCGGCAGCGGCTATTTCAGCATGGCCCATCCCGAAGCCGGGCATCTGTCCCATCGCGGCGCATACCCTGACTGCGGTAATCCGTTCGCCGTGCTCCTGGCTGGCTAGCCCGCGAATGCCGGCTATAATCCCGCCGCCACGCCTTGTGTGGCGGACAGAATTTCCGAGCGCTCGATTCATGCCGTTCTACGAATACCAATGTGAGTCCTGCAGGCAGCACGTCGAGGTCCTGCAGAAGATTTCCGATGCGCCGCTGCGCAAATGCCCGAACTGCGGCAAGCAGAAGCTCAAGCGCATCCTGTCCGCGCCCGTCTTCCGCCTGAAGGGCAGCGGCTGGTACGAAACCGATTTCAAGTCGGAAGGGGAATCCAAGCGCAATCTGGCCGAGCAACCGGAGAAGGACTCGAAGGCGCCTGACGCGGTCGACGCGACGGCGAAGCCGCCCGAGCCCAAGACAGCCGAACCCAAGGCTGCCGAACCCAAGGAAACGCCCAAGGCCGCCGAGGCCAAGCCGGTGCCCGCTGCCAGGAGCCGGACCGGTTCCAGGGCTGCCAAACCCAAACCCGCGGCCAGGCCCAAACCCGCGAGCCCGAAACGGAAAGCCGCCCGCTGAGTCCTGAAAGCCCGCTGCTTGCACGCCTCCGGGGCGCTCCGTAACATCCCGCGGCCTCGGGATAAGGCTTTGGGCTTTGGGCATTAGCCGCTGGCCAGAGCAGCCCTGAACGGGAATCTCCGCTCCTTCTTGCCAAAGCCCCAAGCCTCCATTTCGATATTCACCTCAACTCTCCCATGCGTACCCACTACTGCGGCCAGATCAACGAATCCCTCATCGGCCAGACCGTGGCTGTGGCCGGCTGGGTGCATCGCCGTCGCGACCATGGCGGCGTGATCTTCGTGGACCTCAGGGACCGCGAGGGCCTGCTGCAGATCGTGTTCGATCCGTCGAACGCGGCGGTTTTTGCCGATGCCGAACGCCTGCGCAGCGAGTTCTGCGTGCGGGTGCAAGGCCAGGTACGGGCGCGTCCGGCGGGGACGGCGAATGCCAACCTCCCGTCAGGCCAGGTCGAGTTGCTCGCCAGTGAAATCGAGATCTTGAGCCGTTCGGAAACCCCGCCGTTCCACCATGACGAGAACGTCAACGAGGAACTGCGCCTCAAGTACCGCTACATCGACTTGCGTCGCGACGTCATGCAGGGCCGGTTGCGTCAGCGGCATCGCATCACGCAGGCCGTGCGCCACTGGCTGGACGGGAATGGTTTCATCGACATCGAAACGCCGATGCTGACGAAGGCGACGCCGGAAGGCGCGCGCGACTACCTCGTGCCGAGCCGCACGCACCCGGGGCATTTCTTCGCGTTGCCGCAGTCGCCGCAGCTCTTCAAGCAGCTGCTGATGATGTCGGGCTTCGACCGCTACTACCAGATCGTCCGCTGCTTCCGCGACGAGGACCTGCGGGCCGACCGGCAACCGGACTTCACCCAGATCGATATCGAGACGTCGTTCCTGACGGAACGGCAGATCACCGACCTGATGGAACAGCTCGTCCGCCACCTCTTCAAGGCAGTGCTCGACGTGTCGTTACCCGATCCGTTTCCCCGCATGACGTATGCCGAAGCAATGCGTCGCTATGCGTCCGACAAGCCGGATCTGCGCATTCCGCTCGAACTGGTCGATGTCGCCGACTTCGTGCGTGATTGCGACTTCAAGGTGTTCGCGGGTCCCGCCCAGAACCCGAAGGGTCGCGTCGTGGCGCTCAACGTGCCGAAGGGCGGCGAGCGCCTGTCGCGCAAGGAAATCGACGACTACACCACGTATGTGGGCCGGTTTGGCGCGAAGGGTCTCGCGTACGTGAAGGTCAACGATGTGGCGAAGGGCCGCGAAGGACTGCAGTCACCGATCCTGAAATTCCTGAGCGACGCGGCGGTGGCCGGCATCCTTTCGCGCACCGGCGCCCGGACGGGCGACCTCATCTTCTTCGGTGCCGACACGGCGCAGGTCGTGAACGATGCGATCGGCGCGTTGCGCCTGAAAGTCGGTGCCGACCTGGGCCTGGTCGAAGCCGGCTGGCGCCCGCTCTGGGTCGTCGATTTCCCGATGTTCGAGTGGGATCCCAACCACAAGCGCTGGGCTGCCTTGCATCATCCGTTCACGGCGCCACGCAATGACGACCCGGCTGCGCTCAAGAGCGACCCGGAGCATGCGCTGTCGATGGGCTACGACATGGTGCTGAACGGTTCGGAGATCGGCGGCGGTTCGGTCCGCATCCATCGCACCGACATGCAGTCCACCGTGTTCGACTTGCTGGGCATCAGCCCGGAAGAAGCGCAAGCGAAGTTCGGCTTCCTGCTCGAAGCACTGAAGTACGGCGCGCCCCCGCATGGCGGCCTGGCCTTCGGTCTCGACCGCCTCGCGATGCTCATGTCCGGCGCCGACAGCATTCGTGAAGTGATCGCATTCCCGAAGACGCAGACGGCCGCGTGCCCGTTGACCGAGGCGCCGACGCCTGTCAGCGAGGCGCAACTCAAGGACCTGCATATCCGCGTCAAGCTGCCGGTGAAAGCGGATTAAGAAGGGCTACAGGTAGACAGGCTACAGGCTGCAGCCAGATAGAACGTGCATGAAGCAATGGAACTTGCAGCGCAACTGCGCTTCTCTTCGCCTGTAGCCTGTAGCCTGTAGCCTGTAGCCTGTAGCCTGTAGCCTGT
>JANNNQ010000284.1:0-7277 GCA_031398625.1 Pseudomonadota bacterium | reverse complement strand
GGGCCCTGCCTGAACTCGAAGTACTTCTCCGCCACGCGCGTGACGGCCGGGTCGATTTCCACGGCTTCGATGTCCACGCCGGGGACCAGCTTCGCGAGCGTCCGCGGCAGTACGCCGCCTCCCAGGCCGATGATCAGGATGCTCTTCGGCCGGGGCTGGACATACAGCGACGACAGCATCATCTCGGAATACCCGAGCGCGAGATGGTCCACGTTCTTCGGGTAGATGCAGGTCTGGCGGCCGGTCGAGCACCGGACCGAGAAGCACATGCAGCGCGTAGCCGAGTCCTCGTAGACGAGGACCTGGCGGTACAGCGATTTCTCCGAATGGACCAGTTCCTGGGCCGTGAGGCCGAAAGGCATCGCGGCGACCAGCGCCAGCAAGGCCAGGCGCGTCAATCGAGAAGCGTTCATTCATCCCTCCGGTTCTTCGGCAGCAGGCAGGCAAGCGCGCCGATGGCGCACGAAATGGCAATCATGGTGATGAGGATCTGGTTCACTTCCAGCCACAGCACCAGGTAGAAGGAAGTCATGATCGTGCCGGCGGCGCTGCCGAATGTCGACACGAAGTAGAGCTGGCCCGCGTTTCTTCCCGACGTGGCGCGATCCTCGACGAGCAGGCGGATCGCATACGGCGACACCATGCCCGAGATCACGGTGGGAATGAAGAACAGGACCGCTGAACCGAGCAGCGAGCCGAATCGGGGATCGTTCACTGCAACCGAAACCGACTCCAGCATGCTGTTGCCGAAAAAGAGCATTGGCGTCACGGTCAGTGCAGCGAGGATCAGGATGAACCCGAGTCGCCGCAGGCTCGGCGAATGCAGCGAAAGACGCCCGCCGGCCAGATAGCCGATCGACAGCGCCAGCATGAAGATGGTGATCAGCGCGCCCCAGACGTAGATGCTGCTGCCGAAGTAAGGCGCCAGCAGGCGCCCGCCCAGCAGTTCGACACCCATCACGAAGAAGCCGGACCAGGCGGCTATCGAATACAGAACGATCGAATACACAGATCTTCCTTGTTGTCGTCGAGGCCAGGCTATGGAGCCTCTGAAATACTGCCATCTGAAACTGTCGACGTATTCTCAACCATGGTCTTTCAATCAGTAGCATCGCTGTTGGCCTGGCACAAACAGGTGAACCAGAGCTTCCCTAGGCCTTGCGATCCGCGATCCCCTGGCCTGCCTGCTTCATTTCGAAAACCACTTCCCGCTGGGCCACGGGGATCGTGAAGCCGTGCTCGCGGAACAGCCGCCAGATGCTGCGGTTCACGTCGGAACGGACGTTGTTGACCCCCTCCTGTGGATCGGAAATCCAGAACCTAAGTTCCAGATCGAAGCCATATTCGTTGAATCCCATCAATCGGGACACCGGGGCGGGTTCGCGCAGGATGCGCGGATGACCCTCGATCGCAGCCAGCAGTGCGGCAAGCGCGTCCTCGGGATCGTCCTTGTAGCTGACCCTGACCGGCAGCTTGAGCCGTACCCGCGGATCCGTGTAGCTCCAGTTGATGACCGGGTTCGTGATGAGGTGCTGGTTCGGCACGAGGGTTTCCACGCCATCGCGGTCCCGCACCACGACGTAACGACCGCGCAGCTCCTGCACCCAGCCGAAGCCTTCCGTGCTGGTGCCCGTCGTGCCGGTGAAACTGATGACGTCGCCCGGCTTGATCGAGCGGTCCATCAGCAGCACGAAGCCGCTGACGAAATTGGCGGCAATGGCCTGCAGGCCGAAGCCGAGGCCGATGCCGATGGCGCCGGTGAGGACGTTCAGTGTCGTGAGGTCGAGTCCCGCGGCATTGAGGCCGAGCAGGATCGACAGGCCGATCAGGAAGGCCTGCGTGAACTTCGAGACACCGATCCGCATGCCCATCGCGAGGCCGTGCATCGCCATCAGCCGCCGTTCGATCCAGCGTGCAACCGACCCGGCGACCAGGATGAACAGGCTGACGGTGAACAGCAGCTTCAATACCGACCAGACGGAGATGCGCGTGCTGCCGGCGCTGATGCCGATGCTGTCGAGCGCGTTCACCACGGGCTCGAACCACCCGAGCACGTGCAGCGACAAGGCGGCCCAGATGATCAGGCTCAGGGTATTGCCCCAGCCCTTGATCGGCGAACGTTCGCCGAACGCGAGACGCACGAGATAGATGCCGAGGCGAATGAGCAGCAGCAGGCCGGTCAGCGTGATCACCGTATCGATGATGGCGGTCTCGGCGTCCCAGGCATGGAGGAAACCGCCCATGGCAGCCGTGAGCACCAGCGCCGTGAGATGCGGGCTCAGGATGAGCAGGGCTTCCGTCACATGGCCATGCAGTCCCTTGCGTTCTCCCGGATTGCGCAAGGCGACATCGCGCGCCGTGCGGCCCACCCACCACGCCAGCAGTATCGCGAGTGCCACGGCGCCAAGCTGCAGCAGTGAACCCGGAGTGAGCAGCGCTTCCAGCTGGCGGCCCAGGGTCTCGAGTAGTTTTTGCATCGGCTGCGGCGCGCGGGCTCTTGCGGATCAGGCGTTCAGGTCGGGAATCAGCTCGCTTTCGAGCCGCGAGATCTGGTCCTTGAGGAGCAGCTTGCGCTTCTTGAGCCGGCGGAGCTGGATCTCGTCGGCGTACAGGTCGAGCTGGACGCGATGGATGACATCGTCGAGATCCCGGTGCTCGATGCGCAAGGCACGCAGGCGCTCAATGCGG
Organism: Pseudomonadota bacterium; assembly: GCA_031398625.1. Lineage (GTDB taxonomy): Bacteria > Pseudomonadota > Gammaproteobacteria > Steroidobacterales > Steroidobacteraceae > CAIUGU01. The sequence continues at coordinate 4,589 of JANNNQ010000284.1, read as the reverse complement.
CGGAAGGTCTCGGTGTCGACTTTGTTCTCGAGATCGCTCATGGACGCGGGTGCTGCGATCCTGGTGCTACAGCGGCAAAGCGGACCTTCCGGGCCAACCCGTACTGTAGCCAACGGCTGCCGTGAATCCAATCCGCGGGGCCCCGGGTCTCATGCATCGCCGCTCTCCCGCTCCGGGCGGCCGGCTTCCGGGCGCCGCGGGTTCTTGCGCCAGGACTCGAGGTCATAGACGTTGCCCAGGGAAGGAGTGACGTCCTTGCCGCGGGATTCAGGGACGGCCTGGACAGGCGCAGCGGCGAGGGACGGTTCGTTTGCGAATCCCACTGTTTCCACCCGCGATCCGAGCAGCACCACGAATCCCTGGCGGCGGGCGATGCTGTCCGCGGTGTAGTCGAATACGTAGGTCCTGCGCAGCGTCAGCCGTCCGCTCATCCCTCGCGCCGGCCACAGCCGGGCGAATGCGACGGTGCCATCGAGGAACTGCAGCTGCAGCCGCTCGCAGGCTTCCATGGCAGCCTGGTTCGCGCGCTCGCGCACCCCCAGGCTGTCATGCCAGAACCACGCGACGCCGGCGGCAAGGCACAATCCGGCCAGCATTCCCCATGTGAGCGTCATCAGATCCGCCACCACTCCCGCGCATTGTCGCCGCAAGCGAGGAAGTGCGGATTCCGCAGGCTTTCCCGCTCGTTGTAGCGCAGCGGCCGCCCTTGCAGATCGACCACCACGCCGCCGGCGGCTTCCAGTACCGCCTGACCGGCTGCAGTGTCCCACTCGAATGTGTCGCCAAGTCGCGGATAGAGGTCGGCCGTCCCCTCGGCCACCAGGCAGAGCTTGAGTGCGCTGCCCACCGAGAGCAGCTCATGGTCGCCCAGTCGTTCGAGCAGTGCGTCCAGGGATGCGCCGCGATGGGAACGGCTGCCAGCCACCACGGGCCGCTTGCGCGCTGGCCGGTGCACGCCGATGGGGTGGGTTTCTCCCTTCTGCCGTCGCCAGGCTCCGTGCCCGAGCAGGCCGCCGAAGGCGAGATCGAGGGCCGGGGCAAGCACCAGCCCCAGCACGGGTCGGTGGTCGCGGACCAGCGCGATGTTGATCGTGAACTCGCCGTTCCGGTTGACGAATTCGCGCGTGCCGTCCAGCGGATCCACCAGCCAGAGGGCAGGCCAGTGACGGCGGGTGGCAAATTCATGCTGGCTGGCCTGGGACTCCTCGGACAGCACCGGAATGGCGGGCGTGAGCCTGGCCAGCCCGCGGGTAATGATCCCGTGGGCTGCGCGGTCTGCCTCCGTGAGGGGAGAGGTATCGGCCTTGTGCTCCACGGTGAAATCCGTGGCGTACACCTTCAGGATCGCGAGGGCGGCATCCTGGCCGATCGCGAGCGCGGCATGCAGCAGGGCTGGAAGATCTTCAGTGGACAAGCAGGTTCAGGCTCCGGGAAGAGGGCGGCCGACAGCGGAACGGGCGGGTATCATACCGGCACGCTGACTGCCGCAGCGATCAGATGCACCCGCAAGATTCCGGACCGAGGCTGCCGCTTGACCCCCCCATCCCGCTCCACCACGTCGCCTGCGCCCGCGGCTGTCCTGCCTGACTGGGGGCGGATCGAGACCGTGCTGCTCGACATGGACGGCACGCTGCTCGACCTCCGGTTCGACAACTATTTCTGGCGGGAGCTGGTCCCTCAGCGCTTTGCAGCACTCCGCGGAATGTCGACCGAAGCGGCGAGAGAGGAGCTGGTGCCGCGCTTTGCGGCGAGGCAGGGCACCCTTGAGTGGTACTGCACGGATTTCTGGACCCGGGAAATCGGCTTCGATGTCGCAGGACTCAAGCATGAAGCCCGTGAGCACATCCGTTTCCTGCCCGGCGCGACCGCATTCCTCGACTCAGTGAGGGCCAGCGGACGGCGCCTCGTCCTCATCACCAATGCGCATCACGACAGCCTGCGCATCAAGGCCGCGCAGACCGGGCTTGCAGCGTACTTCGACCTGCTCATCAGTTCGCACAGTTACGGCTTCCCGAAGGAAAACGCGCGTTTCTGGCGCGAGCTGGATGCGGGGCTGGAATACGGGGCGGGCGAGGCGCTGTTCGTGGACGACAGCCTGCCAGTGCTCCATGCGGCCCGGGCGCACGGAATTGCCCAGGTGTTTGCGGTGGCGCGACCCGATTCGACCCAGCCGTCGCGTGCTATCGAGGAGTTTCCAGCAGTGCATTCCGTCAGCGATCTGCTGCCGGCGGAGTTGCCTCGCTTCTCAGGCTGATCCGGGGTCCGGGGAAGAGCCGGTGCTCGCAGGATCCGAGGAATTCGGACCGCCGCCCTGCCCACGGCGCCGCCGCCGCCGGCGTTTGCGTGGCACTCCTCCCTCTGCCTGCGTTGAGCCTTCCGCGGTGGGTGCCAGAGGCGGGGCGGGCGGGGGTGGCGGCGGAGCAGCCTGCGCGGGTCGATCCCTCCGCGGTCCGCCGGCCGGGCCGCCCCTGCGTGGTCCGCCCCTTCCCCGCGGCCGGTCGTGACCGGTGTCCTGGTTGGGCAGGTCGCTCTCGCCATGAACCCGGAACCGCTGTTTGGCGCGCGATTCCGAAGGTGCCAGCTCGACGAGCATCTCGGGTGCAATGGGCGCCACGGGCAGACGCCGTCCGATGTAGGCCTCGATGTCCGGCAGCGACACGACGTATTCTTCGCAGCCGAAACTGATGGCGTCGCCCTCTGCTCCGGCCCGTGCCGTCCGACCAATGCGATGCACGTAGTCTTCCGGATCCTGCGGCAGGTCGTAATTGAAGACATGACTGACGGCGGGAATGTGCAGTCCACGTGATGCGACGTCGGTACCAATGAGAACGGCCAGCGTGCCGTCGTGGAAATCGCGGAGCATGCGCAGACGCTTGCGTTGCGGCACGTCGCCGGAGATGGCTTCCGCGTTGATGCCGTTGCCGCGCAGGGTCCGCTCCAGGTCCTCGGCGCAGCGGCGCGTGTTCACGAACACCATGCTGCGCGTCGGGTCCATGTGCTTGAGCAGGCCCACCAGCAGCTTGGGCTTCTCGTCCATGGACGGGTAGTAGATGACCTGCGTGATGCGGTCGACGGTCATCTTGTCTGGCTCGATGCGCACCAGCTGCGGGTCGTTCATGTGCTCGTAAGCCAGTTCGAGCACGCGCTGCGAGAGGGTGGCGGAGAACAGCATGTTGAGCCGCTGGTCAGGCGGGGGCAGTCGCCGCAGGATGTACCGGATGTCGGTAATGAAGCCCAGGTCGAACATGCGATCCGCTTCATCCAGCACCACCGCCTGGACCGAGCGCAGGTCGAATACGCGCTGCTTGAAGAAATCGATGATGCGGCCAGGCGTCCCGATCAGCACGTCCACCCCTTCCTCGAGATGCCGGCGCTGCTTCTCGTAATCCACCCCGCCGAATGCGAGTCCCAGCCGGATCCCCGTATGGGAACCCAGGACCTCGGCATCACTGTGGATCTGGACTGCCAGTTCGCGTGTGGGCGCGACGATCAGGGCGCGCGGTGCGCTGGTCTGACGGTCGGGTGCGGCCGGTTCCCTGAGCAGGCGCGCATACAGTGCGACGAGAAAGGCCGCGGTCTTGCCGGTCCCTGTCTGTGCCTGGCCTGCAACATCGAGGCCTGCAAGCGCCCTCGGCAGTGTCTGTGCCTGGATGGGCGTGCACTTCTCGAAGTTTGCATCGGCCAGCCCCTTCTCAAGGGATTCGGGCAGATGGAGACTCGAAAAGGAAAGTTCGGTCAGGTGCGATTCAGCCATTGCTGGCCGCCGGGGATTGCGTCGTCAAAGTATTTCCGGTTCCTGCTGTGTACTGTCGAGGATGGGGGGCCGTGAGGTCCCCGTTGGTGTTGTGCGTTCCGAAGGGTTGCAGTTCTTGCACGTCGGGGCCGGACTTCCGGCAGATTGTGAAGTTTGGACAAGTTGGGCTGGTCGAGGCTTGCAAATTGCAGGACGGACAGCTTAAATACGGCCCAACAGAGCGGTTCGACCCGCACCCGCCGACGCCAAGTCCATTTCGACCAGTCCGATTCGTTCCCGACCCGCGCCTGAGTCACTCAAGCCAACGAGAGCCGTCCGTTTCAAATCAGCCACCCTTGCAAGGGTGCATCATCCCTACTCCGAAGGCCTTAAGTTCCTAAAGTCACGAGCGCCGCTCATTCAGGAAGCCGCCAACATCTGAATCATTGTGCCTGACCGGGCACGCATAGTCACTCACCCACAGCCGCTCATCGTGAGTCGCACACCCGGGTCATCCAACCGATCGCCGATTTGCCCCCGTTTTTCCATTCCCCTTTACGCCACCCATCCGCATTGAATGCGTCAATACAAGCCATCGCTGGAGGATTTTCCTGGTGAGCAGTGAGCACATAGTGCAGGTCACGGACTTGAGTTTCGAAGCAAACGTACTGAAGGCGCGGCAGCCCGTGCTGCTGGATTTCTGGGCCGAATGGTGCGGGCCCTGCAAGATGATCGCGCCGATGCTCGATGAGATCGCCGCGGAGTACAAGGACAAGGTCACCATCGCGAAGATCAACATCGACGAAAACCCCAAGACGCCGCAGCGCTTCAACGTGCGCGGCATACCCACGCTCAT
>JANNNQ010000250.1:0-9223 GCA_031398625.1 Pseudomonadota bacterium | reverse complement strand
GCTGCCCGGATCGGCGTGCCGGTGGCGCCCGAGATGTCCATCCCGGAATGCGGATTGCGCGGCTGGTCATTGAAGAAGCGCCGGAAGCCGAAGGAATTGGACCGCTTGCCGGGCGTGGGCGCCACGAAATTCAGTTCAGGTTCCCGGTCCGCGGTGTAGCGCGTCAGCGCCGCTTCCGTGCGCTTGCTGTCCGCGTCGATGCGCTTCAGGTCATCGGGATTCGGGTTGACCTGGCGATCGTTCGTGATCGTGAGGCGCTGTTCGTCGTACTTCTTCGCGGTCACCTCGAAGCTGAGCTGCTGCTTCTGCTGGCCCACCGTGACTTCAGCGGCATGGGTGCCGGGCTTCGTGGCAAGGGGAATGCCCACGAGCGCAAACCAGCGTTCGCCATCGCGGATCACCGGGGCGCGGTGATTGCCGAACACCACTCGCGGCATGGCGCCTGTCGAGCCGGGCACTTCCAGTACAGCGATGCCACCGGGGACGCGGCTTTCCTTCGGCAGGGCAGCCTGGGCGGACGCGCCGATCGTGAGCGCTGCACAGGCGGACAGCAGCAAGCGGCGACAGGACAGTAACGGGTAGTGCATCAGTTTCCGGTCTGTGAGGAAGAGGGATCCGAATCCGGTTCGGTGGTGGTTTCGATGCGCGCCTGCAACCGTCCGCGGGCGACCCGCGCTTCGATGCGATCGCCTGGCTCCAGCGTGCCCACATCCATGACCACCTCGCCCTGCGCATTCATGACGATGGCGTAACCCCGGTCGAGCGTGCCCAAGGGACTCACGGCCTGCAGCGTGCGGGCTGCACTCGCGAGCTTCGCCGCGAGACCAGCCAGCCGGGACCGTACCTGACCCTGGAGCTGGATCTCAAGCCCGGCGAGCCGCCCGCGAACGGCCGCGAGGCGCAGCGCAGGGGAAGCCTGTCGCAAGCGTCCCGCGAGTTCCTGCCAGCGAGCCCGCCGGTCGCTCACGATCTGTTTGAGCGCGCGGACCTGCCGTTGTTCCAGTTCGTCGAGACGCTGGGCATGCTGGCGCAACTTCAGGCCGGGATGCACACGCTCCAGTCGCCGCTGCAGCTGGCTGAAGGTTTCGCGTCGTTCCGCCAGCGTGCGGCCCAGTTCAGACAGCAGCCGCCGTTCGAACACGACGAACTGCCGCAGCCATTCGTCGCGGTCCGGCACCACGAGTTCCGCGGCACCGGACGGCGTGGGAGCCCGGACGTCCGCCACGAAGTCTGCAATGGTGAAGTCGATTACATGGCCGACGCCGCTGACGATCGGGATCGGGCAGTCGAAGATCGCCCGCGCCACCACTTCCTCGTTGAACGACCAGAGATCTTCGAGCGAGCCGCCGCCCCGTGCCAGGATCAGGACATCGCAATCGGCCCGCTCTCCGGCCAGCTTCAATGCCGCAGCGATCTCGCCCGCGGCCGCCGTGCCCTGGACCGGCACCGGGTAGAGGAGCACCGGAATCGCGGGGAACCGCCGCTTGAGGATGTTGAGGATGTCGCGGATCGCCGCGCCCGTGGGGGAGGTGATGACCCCGATCCGGCGGGGCAGGCGGGGCAAGGGTTGCTTGTGCTCCGGGGCAAACAGCCCCGCCGCCGCGAGCCGGGTCTTCAACAGTTCGAACTGCCGCTTGAGCGCCCCTTCGCCTGCTTCCTCCAGGTGATCGACGATGAATTGGTAGTCACCGCGGGGTTCGTAGAGGCTCACCTTCCCCCGCGCCAGGACCTGCAGTCCGTCCTTCGGGGTGAAGCGGGTAGCCAAGTTCTTCTGCCGGAACATGGCGCTGCGCAACTGCGCCGAGGCGTCCTTCAGCGAGAAGTACCAGTGCCCTGACGATGGCCGCGACAGATTCGAGATTTCCCCTTCAAGCCAAAGGGATGGCAGGCCGCGTTCCAGCAGCGCCCGCGCCTCCCGGTTGAGGCGGGCGGGGGTGTAGACGTCCCGGGCGAGAGGGTCAGGGGCCGAGGTCGTGCCGTATGGGAGGGTGGGTTCCATGGGGCCGAGTATAGGAGGCAACCGGCCAACTCTGTTGGCAAGGGGGCCTGCCGGCAAGGGGGCCGACGCCGTCGGCAGGCAAGCCTAACGGCAGGCAAGACCCGGATTTTCCGAAGACTCTGGCTTGCCGACAGGCCACCCTGTCGCGATTGCGACCCGCTTGCCGGCAGGCTCGCTTGCTGACGAAGTCAGCCGGTTGACTCACGCATGTCACGTCCCCGGCCTTGGCCGGCCCGGGTGCCCGCGTTTATACTGCGCCATGCGTATCCTCGAGCAAGCTCTCACCTTCGATGACGTCCTCCTCGTGCCCGCCTATTCAGAGGTGTTGCCACGGGAAGTCGACTTGAGTTCCCACCTCACCCGCAGCATCCGGCTCAATCTGCCGTTTGTGTCCGCCGCCATGGACACCGTCACCGAGGCCCGCCTCGCGATCACCATCGCGCAGGAAGGCGGTATCGGCATCGTCCACAAGAACATGTCCATCGAGGGCCAGGCGCGTGAAGTCCGGCGCGTGAAGAAGTTCGAGAGCGGCGTCATCTCCGACCCGATCACGATCACGCCCGATCGCACCATTCGCGAAGTCCTCGACCTCACCCGTGCCAAGGGCATCTCGGGCGTTCCCGTCGTCGTCGGCGGCAAGGCCGTCGGCATCGTCACGCATCGCGACCTGCGCTTCGTCACCGAGCTGGACCAACCCGTGTCCGCCGTCATGACGCCGCAGGAACAGCTGATCACGGTGCGCGAGAACGCGCCGAAGGAAGAAGTGCTCGCTCTGCTGCACAAGCATCGCATCGAGAAGATGCTGGTGGTGGATGCCGACTTCAACCTGAAGGGCATGATCACCGTGAAGGATTTCCAGAAGGCCACCGAATTCCCGCGCGCCTGCAAGGACGAACGCGGTGCCCTGCGGGTTGGTGCGGCAGTCGGCACCAGCCCCGACACGCTCGAACGAGTGGCCGCCCTGCGTGAGGCCGGTGTGGATGTCGTGGTCGTGGATACGTCGCACGGTCATTCGCGCGGCGTGCTCGAGATGGTCAAGCGGATCAAGAAGCAGTGGCCCGAGCAGCAGGTCATTGCCGGCAATATCGTGACGCCCGAAGGTGCGCTTGCGCTGGTGGAAGCGGGTGCGGACGGCGTGAAAGTCGGGATCGGCCCAGGCTCGATCTGCACCACGCGTATCGTTGCCGGTGTCGGCGTCCCGCAGATCAGTGCAGTGGCGAACGTGGCCAAAGCGCTGGAAAACACGGGAATTCCATTGATTGCAGACGGCGGCATCCGCTTCTCGGGCGACATCGCCAAGGCGATTGCAGCCGGTGCGAACTGCGTGATGATGGGCGGCCTGTTCGCGGGCACCGAGGAATCCCCGGGCGAAGTCGAGCTGTATCAGGGCGCCTCGTACAAGTCGTACCGCGGCATGGGCTCTGTCGGCGCGATGGCGCAAAAGAATGGCTCGAAAGATCGGTACTTCCAGGACACCACCGAAGAACTCGAGAAGCTCGTCCCTGAAGGAATTGAAGGGCGCGTGCCGTACAAAGGCTCGGTCATCGGCATCCTGCACCAGCTGGCCGGCGGCTTGCGGGCGGCGATGGGCTACACCGGCAGCCAGACGATTGAAGAGATGCGCACGCGACCGAGCTTCGTCCGCATCACCAACGCCGGCGTGCGCGAAAGCCACGTGCACGACGTGACCATCACCAAGGAAGCACCGAATTACCGTGTCAGCTGAGAAGAAAGGCTACAGGCTACAGGCTACAGGCTACAGGCTGCGGGTTACCGGCTACAGGCTGCCGGCTGCAGGATGCGGGCCGGAGCTTCCTTTCTGGCTGTCGCCTGTAGCCTGTAGCCTATTCCTCGATAGTAACGAGAGGCGATGCGGGTGAAGTCGTTGCAGCCCCAGGCAGCAGCACCCTCGCTGCATTCGCCGGACATCCACGCCCACCGGATCCTGATCCTCGACTTCGGCGCGCAGTACACGCAGCTGATCGCGCGTCGCGTGCGTGAGTCCGGCGTCTACTGCGAGATCCATCCGTGGGACATCAGCGACGACGATGTGAAGGCGTTCGGCGCCAAGGGGTTCATTCTCTCTGGTGGTCCGGAATCGGTCACTGATGCCGAACCACCGCGCGCTCCCCAAAGCGTGTTTGAGCTCGGGCTGCCGGTGCTCGGCATCTGCTACGGCATGCAGACGATGGCGCAGCAGCTGGGTGGCCGCGTCCAGCCTTCCGATCATCGCGAGTTTGGCTACGCGCAGGTCACGACCTCGGCGCCGTCGCGCCTGCTCGACGGCCTGCAGGATCACCTCGACATCCAGGGCCGACCGCTGCTCGATGTGTGGATGAGTCACGGCGATCGCGTCGAGTCGCTGCCTCCCGGTTTCATGGGCGTGGCCTACAGCGGCAATGCCCCCCTCGCGGCGATGGCCGACGAGAAGCGGCGTTTCTACGGCGTGCAGTTCCATCCGGAAGTCACGCACACTATGCAGGGCACGCGGATGCTCGAGCGGTTCGTACGCGAGATCTGCGGCTGCGAAGCCCGCTGGGACACCGGCAACATCATCGCGGACTCCATCGCCCGAGTACGCGAACAGGTGGGGCAGGGGAATGTCCTGCTCGGGTTGTCGGGCGGCGTGGATTCCTCCGTCGTTGCAGCGTTGCTGCACAAAGCCATCGGCAAGCAACTGGTCTGCGTCTTCGTCGACCACGGCCTGCTGCGCCAGGGCGAAGGCGACCAGGTGATGGCGACGTTCGCTCAGCACATGGGCGTGCGTGTCATTCGCGTGAATGCCGAACAGCGCTTCTTCAACGCCCTCGCGGGAGAAGCCGACCCCGAACGCAAGCGCAAGATCATCGGGCGTCTGTTCATCGAGGTCTTCGAGGAAGAAGCCGCGAAGCTCGACGAGATCGCCTGGCTCGCGCAAGGCACGATCTACCCCGACGTCATCGAGTCCGCCGGCAGCAAGACCGGCAAGGCGCATGTCATCAAGAGCCATCACAACGTCGGTGGTCTCCCTGAGCACATGAAGTTCAAGCTGCTCGAGCCTCTGCGCGAGCTGTTCAAGGACGAAGTGCGCCGCATGGGCGTGGAACTCGGACTCCCCCGCGAGATGGTCTATCGCCATCCCTTCCCCGGCCCGGGCCTGAGCGTCCGCATCCTCGGCGAAGTCACCCGCCAGTACGCGGACATCCTCCGCAAAGCCGATGCGATCTACATCGACGAACTCCGCAAGCACGATCTCTACGACCGCACCAGCCAGGCCTTCGCCGTATTCCTGCCGGTGAAGTCGGTTGCCGTGATGGGCGATGGCCGGCGATACGACTACGTCATCGCACTGCGAGCAGTCGAGACCGTTGATTTCATGACGGCGCGGTGGTCGCGACTGCCTTATGACTTCCTCGACCTGGTGGCGAGGAGGATCATCAATGAGGTCGCGGGGATATCCAGGGTTACTTACGATATTTCAGGGAAGCCGCCGGCTACGATTGAGTGGGAGTGAGGACGCCCTTAGCTCTTCCATTTTGAAGTAATGGAGTCTGGTTTGCTTTTCTCGTCTATCGAAAATGGGATCTGTCCCAATTCTTCCCGATCTTTTTCAGTCGTTCTTTGGTGGGGCCGGGAGTGGGGACGAGCTGTAAGATGCGTGCAGTGTTCATTGATTGGTCCAGTCAATTAACTCGGGCATATCTAACGATGGCAGCAACATTCTGGAAGCGTAGTTTGCGTCTGCTGTTTCCTTTGGATCGCCGCAACGAACAGCGCTATGGGCAAGAAAAGCCGCAAAAAAAGAATTCGTCGAGGAGAACAACAAGCCGAACAGCCTGATTTGGCGCTGAGGCAAGTGCCCTACCCATTTGAAGGGGTGCCGCCGGATGTCTTGAAGAAGGGAATGGTAGAGATCGGGAGGGGTAAGGCGCAACGATTTCCTATCACAACGAGCGTTCTCCATGAACGTCTTGGTCGCGTTGAGCCGCTTTGCTTGCTCTCGGCTGTTGCAGGCTATGGGCTCGCAGTCGGTATCGCTGACGACGGAACTGTACAGCAGTCCGCGTTGAGCAAAATTCAACCCTCTCACGTGGAGCTCCTGCAGGCCCTCTGTCTACGTGCGCCACTGGAGAACCACAATGAATCACCTGCACTTGGAGACCTAGTTCAAGAAATTTGCGACACCGTTGTGGAATGGTCCGAAGAGTTTCATGCAAAACGTCTTGTTCAGTTGGAAGCGGTCACCACAGACCTTGAAAGAAATCGGCTTGGTGTGCAAGAAAACATTCGGGTTGCCACGCAGATGGTGCGCAACTGGGGCTACTACGACCAAGTTAAACGACTAGTCAGCGACCTTATGGCTCCACTCGAACCATCCTTCGAGAAGATCCATGGATTTAGATCGCAGGATCTGATCTTGATTTTTGACTACTTGTTCCATGAATGGCAGCGACGTATCAATGACCATTGGGATCGACTGCGCCCAATGATGAATGCGCCCACCCTGAGGGACGCGATCCGAGAGTATCTAGCTGCTTTTCCTGATGTAGGTAACACGGTCGAAGACATGATGGCGGAAATGCGAAGTCGTCATGCAAGCAAGAAAGCTGCGCAATTGCTAATGCTTTCGCACTCTGACCTTCGATTGACTGATGTCTTCTCGTTCGATCAAGACGACATTGCCAAATCCGTTGGACGTCCAATCGACGTCATTGCTCTTTGCCTCAAGAGTGTCAGCTTCGCCTTCGGCGACCTGGCAGATCACAATGTTGAGCACTTCTTCCTGAATAATCCGGTTTGGACGAGACCGGTTATTGCGCTGCCAGACGGTCGCTGGTTTTGCGTCATGCCCAATTCGATCTTCGCATTTTGGTTTGAAATGATCCGTCGTCTAGTTAAGGCTGACGATGCACTACGGGACTTGTACGATCAGCGACGATCGGACTATTTGGAGCTGCAGACACGACAGTTGTTTACATCCGCACTTCCAGGTGCTGTGATCACACCAAATTTCAAATGGAAGTCGCCCGATGGTAGCCAAGAATTCGAAAGTGACCTTGTTATTAAGATCGATTCCTTCTTGGTAATTGTTGAATGCAAGTCGGGACGTGTACCCCCCGAAAGCCGCCGTGGCGCGCCAGAGAGTTTGGGCGAAATAGTTGATTCGTTACTGGTTGAACCGTCGCGGCAATCGCGCAGATTGGAGAAGGCAGTTATTGCCGCCCAGAGCGGTGAGGCCGGCACCGAGGCCTTTCTGAAGGTGTTCCCCGTCGACCTGAAGGCGATTCATCGCGTGATTCGGTTATCAGTGACCCTTGAAGACGTAAGCTTTCTGCAAACCCATTTAACAGCACTTAAGAAATGTGGCTATGTGCCTCAAGAATTGGATGCGGCACCGGCTGTGACAATCGCTGACCTGGAAACTGTTTTTGACGTGCTGCGGTCTCTGCCAGAGCGAGTCCACTATTGGGTTCGGCGAGGAGAATGGGAGCAAAACGCGGACTATTTGGCGGACGAGATAGATCTACTTGGGGTCTATTTGAAGACTGGTCTAGACGTTGGCGACCTTGAGTTTGGCAAGGCTCACTTGATGTTAATCGGCGAATCCAAAAAGATTGACGAGTTTTACGAGGCGCGACGTAACGGTATCACCATTGAAAAGCCCAAATACCAAGCAATCGATTGGTGGCGTGAAATGTTGAACCGCTTGGAGACAAAGCAGCCTAGCCGCTGGCTTGAAGGGGCGGTGGTGCTGCTTTGCGCAGGTTGGCATCAACAGATAGAGCTTGAGCGCCGCACGAAAAGCATAGTTGCCGACGTAAAAAGACGGCGCGAGCGGGCGAGATCACAAAACGCGCTAATTTTCGTGCCCTCCAAAGAGAGAAGAGAGGGCATTTGTATTTTGGTTCTTACGCGCGATCAGATGCCTGATCGTCATCAAAAAATGGAGAACGTGGCGGGGCAAGTTTTCGAAAGTAACGCAAATGTTGATCATTGTGTTGTGATTGTGCTGGACGTCGACGGCCAGATGTACCCATATAGCACGTTCGGAGTTTTCTTCCGCCGCGCTGGCGAACCGTAATGAAGGCGAACCGTACCGGGTGACCTGCCCCCGACTTTCCGCCTCTGACGGGCGGGCGTTCAGATTTAACATTCGGCGTCTCTTCCGCCAAGGAGTGAGCCCTAGCGGACCGAGTTTCGCTTATTGGCGTGTTCGGGAATTGAGAGGTCCAGACCTCGGCTATCTGAGAGAAAAGGGATGAGTTTCTTTCCGCTTCGAGGGATTTCCTGTGAGCACCACTGCCGTCGTAGTCGTTTCGATTCTGGGTTTTATCGCGTTTTTTTACGTCAATCTATACGCGGGTTCTTATCGCATGCGACGCGCTGCGACGTTGTTTCTTACAGCATTGCAGGAGGGCCGTCAGGCGGACGCGTATGAGCTCCTGACCAGTCGCTTTCAGGAGATAGTTCCGAAAGAAAGTTTCGAGCCGTTTCTAGCCCAATGCGGCATTACGCCAGTTGCCAAAGTGCTTCGGTTTACTGGCGATTTCTCAATCGGCGTCGACCGTGGGACGGTCAAGCCATTTCTCGTTCGCGAAGACGGTGTGGCGATTCCGCTTGAGCTCCATATGCGCCGCGAACAGATGTCATGGAAGGTGGATTTGCTCGATGTGAAGGTCAGGCTTGAGCCTTCGATCCCTTTGGTCGCTGCAAATGACCCGGATCTCCAAAGGATTGAAGTCCGGGTATCACCTTCCTACTGGGACGCGGTCAGAGCGCAATCAAGGATGCTTTTTTCCTCCCGATTTGGATGGGTTCTTTTGACCGCCTTTCCGGCGTATGGGTTCTATCTGGCCTTTCGCTGGGCTTCGACGGGTGGTCCGCCATCATTGCCGGATATGATTATTGCTTCGGCATCCGTGTTCGCTTTTCCGCTGTACGCGATGCTTCTTGTCGTTTTCATACGGCAGCAAGGGGGCGCGCGTGGGCCATTTATCTATGCGTTTGATTCGGAGGGGTTCCACGTCAAATCAGACATGGGCGCGACTTCAAAGTCATGGGCAGAAATCCCTCGAGTCACTGAATCGGCTGGCTTCCTGTTTATTGGGTCTTCGTGGAAACGAGTGGGTAGAAATTGGTCATTTTTCACTCAAATCTGAGGCAGCATCGTGGTGAGGACCTTCAGTCGAAGGTATTCCTCATCGCGCAAACCGTAGGCACGGCGCTGGATGACTCGTATCTTGT
>JANNNQ010000232.1:0-2240 GCA_031398625.1 Pseudomonadota bacterium | reverse complement strand
GTCGTCGACGTGTTCACCCACGAGTGCCTAGCGATCGACGTGGCAGGCAGCATCCGCTCACGGCGGGTTATCGAAGTGTTGACGCGCCTCATGAGTATCCACGGCACACCGGCTTATCTGCGCTCCGACAGCGGTCCCGAGTTCGTGAGCCACGCCATCCTGCAATGGCTCACCGACGCCCGCATCGAGACCGCCATCATCGACCCAGGGAAGCCGTGGCAGAACGGCACCAACGAATCCTTCAACGGCAAGTTCCGCGACGAATGCTTGAGCGTAGAGTGGTTCCGCACTCGGCGCGAAGCCCAGGTCATCATCGAAGTCTGGCGACGGCACTTCAATGCGGTACGTCCACACTCCAGCCTCTCCTACTTGACCCCGCACGAATTCAAACTGCACCATCCGAACATTCGCGACAATCCCAACCGAGCCACTTCCCAGGAATGATTGGCTCGAAGAGCCGGACTTGTATCTTGCGGGCCGACTGGCGCGGTAGAGTTTGGATGCCGTATTGGCAATCGGACCGGACCGTGCAGCCTGCAATCGGACTGGGGCCCTGAAGCCCGTACCTGAGTTGATTGCGCTCGGCGCCGCGCTGGTCTTCTTGAAGCCCGAACGGTTACCCGCGTCGCCTTGTGCGAGCGCGCATGTACAAGTCAGGGAGCAGAAGACCATGTCCGAGAACGTCGTCGTGATTGGCATCGATGTAGCAAGTGAATTTCTGGACGTAGCGGCTATCGCGGCGCAGTTGCCCGGCCGGAGGTATGCGAATGATCCAGCGGGCCATCGGTTGCTGGCGGAAGCATTGGTCCCTCTGGATGCGGGACTTGTCTTGATGGAGGCAACTGGTGGGTATGAGGCCGCCGTAGCTAGTGCGTTGCAAGCGGCAGGCTTGCCAGTCGCCGTCCTGAATCCCCGGCAGGTTCGGGATTTCGCGAAGGCAATGGGCCGTCGTGCCAAGACGGATCGCATCGATGCACAGGTCTTGGCCGAGTTTGCGGCCGCTATCCTGCGCCGTTCCGACCACACACGGTACCTGCGTCCAGAGGTAAGTACTGTGCAGCAAGACTTGGTAGCGCTGGTTGATCGACGCCGGCAGCTAAACACCATGATCTTGTCTGAACGCCAACGTCGGCGCCTGGCCCGGCCCGCCGTGCTGCCCAGTCTCGACGCCGTGATTCTGGCGCTCAAGGCGCAACTTGATGAGATCGACGTATGCCTGGTACGCCATGTCCAAACGCAATGCGGTGATCTCGACCAGCTGCTGCGTTCAGCGCAGGGTATAGGGCCGATCGTCAGCGCCACCTTGCTAGCTCAACTTCCAGAGCTTGGGAGACTGAATCGCCGCCAGATCTGCGCATTGGTTGGAGTCGCTCCATTCGCCCGCGACTCCGGCTCCAGCTCCGGGCGGCGCCGCATAGGCGGAGGCCGATTCGAACTGCGACGCGCCTTGTACATGGCGACGTTGGTGGCAACCCGGCATAACCCAGCAATACGCCAGTTCTACGAACGCTTGGTCAGTGCGGGCAAGCTCAAAAAGGTCGCGCTCATTGCCGCAATGCGAAAGTTCATCACCGTCCTCAATGCAATGGTGCGCGATCAGCAACCCTTTCGCGCCAATTGCGCCGCACCCCATTGACAGCGAAGACGGTTACTCAGGTCAGTCCGGGATTGTGGCATCCCGATAGATTCGGTCTCCACGCTGTTTGTGCCTTGCCCACGCCGTTGAAACGTCACTTGGCAATTTGGTAAGCCGCCTCCGCTCATGGCAATCCCTTGTCGGCGGTGCTTAAATGGATGATTGAACGACGTTTCGGGATCGGGCCGTGTTCAGCCTCGCATTGCTAGGTCGCGGCCTCGAGCGATTCACCAAACGGGAGTAAGGGGGTCTCCGAACAGTCCATTGCCGCCCAACTGCACCAGGCGGCTATTGCGATTTCTGTTCATAGCTGAGCGTCTACGGGATCCAAGAACAGCCCCAGGCGATGCTTTGCGACTGGCCCGTGTTCCGATGCGTATTTGGCGATTGCCGCTTCCCGTGATTCGCCGGTCAGGACAAGCAGGGACAGGTCCTCGTCCGCCGCCTCAAGTCGCTCCATGCGCTTGCTGTACTTGTTCATGATTCGCCCCCCGTTGAGGCCAACCAGCAGACCCGTTGGACCAGGAGCGGATGGTTGCCGTCGTCGGGCCAGTCGCGTGCAGCTCGGAACCGCGCGACCGGGGCTATTCGGGCCGATACGTTC
>JANNNQ010000225.1:0-22617 GCA_031398625.1 Pseudomonadota bacterium | reverse complement strand
CAACTGGGGCATGGGCGATTTCGCGGACCTGCTTGACGTGATCGAGTCCGCCGCCCCGCTGGGCTGCGCGCTGATCGGCCTCAATCCGCTGCATGCATTGATGCCCGCCGATCCCGGGCATGGCAGTCCCTACAGTCCTTCCAGTCGCCAGTTCCTGAACGTCCTCTATATCGCGATTCCGCGTGTGCCCGAGTTTGCAGTCTGCCCTGCCGTGCAGGCGTACCTGCAAGGCGAAGGCAAGGAAGAACTGGCTGCCCTGCGCAGCACCTCCAATGTCGACTACGCGAGCGTTGCCGCGATCAAGCTGCGTTGCCTGCGGGTCCTGTATGAACGGTTTCGCATCGACCACCTGCAGCAATCAACCGCACGGGCAACAGGGTTCCGGACGTTTGTCACCCAGGGTGGCGAAGCGCTCAGGCTGCACGCCGTCTTCGATGCGCTGCAGGCGCATCTTCGCAGCGAGTCAGCGACATATGGCGGCTGGCCCGGCTGGCCGGAACCCTTTCGCGATCCGCGCTCAAGCGCGGTAAGCCAGTTCGTCCTCGAGCACACGGATGACGTCGAGTTCCACCTTTACCTGCAGTGGCTGGCTGCGGGGCAGTTGGATGAAGCACAGCACCTTGCGCAACAGAAGGGGATGGCGCTCGGACTCTATGGGGATGTGGCGGTCGGCGTGAATGGCGGCGGATCGGAGACGTGGTCGAATCCGCAGCTATACGTGACGAACGCCGGTATCGGCGCTCCTCCAGATCCGCTGGCACTCAAGGGCCAGGACTGGGGGATTCCGCCACAGAATCCCCGCGAGCTGGTGCGGCAGGGGTATCAGCCGTTCATCGATCTGCTGCGTTTCAACATGGCGCATGTGGCAGCCCTCCGGCTCGACCACGTCATGGCGCTGTTCCGCCAGTGGTGGGTGCCGCGCGGGTTCATCGCCACCGAAGGTGCGTACGTCCACTATCCGCTCGATGACCTCATGAGCATCCTGGCGCTGGAGAGCCATCGGCATCGCTGCCTTGTCATCGGGGAAGATCTGGGGACAGTCCCCGATGCCGTGCGGCTGGCGATGCATCGCTATGCCGTGGCGCACTACAAGGTCATGCTGTTCGAGAAGGAACCGGACGGGCACTTCAAGTCGCCCGCGGTCTATGAGCGGCGTTCGCTGGCTGCGGTCAGCACCCATGACCTGCCGCCGTTTCGTGGCTGGTGGGAAGGAATCGACATCGAGATCGCCAGTCGCTTGAGTCTCTACCCCGATGCGTCGACCCGGGAACGGGTGCTGGCGGCCCGCGACCAGGACCGTCGCCTGTTCATGCAGGCGCTGGTGGGAACAGGCCTCTGGTACTGGCACCAACAGGAAGGACTGCCGCCCGCTTCGCATGCGCTGGTGCGTGCCGCCCATGTGTACCTCGCACTGTCCACCGCGCAGCTCGCCGTGGTCCAGATCGAGGATCTCGCGGGCATGAAGGATCCCGTCAATGTTCCCGGCACGCACCTCGAGTATCCCAACTGGCAGCGCAAGGTAGCTGACACTCAAGCGGAGATCTTCGGGCGGGAAGAGGTGCGGGAAATGCTGCACGCGCTGTCCATCGCCCGTACCGGTCGCAATCCGAACTGACATTGCATAGCATGCGCTCCGATGCGCATCAACAAGTTCATCAGTGAGCACGGCATCTGCTCCCGGCGTGAGGCGGACAAGTGGATCGAAGCCGGACGCATCACCGCCAATGGCGTCATTGCCACGCTCGGGACCCGGGTTGCGGACCAGGATGAAGTCCTCCTGGACGGCAAGTCGCTGGGACAACGGCGCACCGCCACCTATCTGATGCTCAACAAGCCCGTCGGCATCGAATGCACTACCAACCGCCGCGTTGACGGCAACATCATCGATTTCCTGAACTACCCGGAGCGGGTCTTTCCGATCGGCCGCCTCGACAGGAATTCGGACGGACTGATCCTGCTGACCAATGACGGCGACATCGTCAACGCCATCCTGCGGGCGGAAAACGAACACGAGAAGGAATACATCGTGACGGTCGACCAGCCGGTCACCGACGTGTTTCTTTCCGGCATGTCGAGCGGCGTGCGGGTGCTCGGCCGGCTCACCAATCCGTGCCGCGTCAACCTGGTGTCGAAGAACGTGTTCCGGATCGTGCTCACCCAGGGCATGAACCGCCAGATCCGGCGCATGTGCTCGGCGCTCGGCTACAACGTGCGGCGCCTGCAGCGGATCCGGATCATGAACGTGAAGCTGGGTGAACTGCCGCTCGGCCGGTGGCGCGAACTGACCCCTGCAGAGCTGGAAGGCCTGTTGCCCGACCCGGAAGCGGCAGCGATCAGCGAATCGTGAGGCGGCGCCAGGCGCCCGACCGCCAGCGCAGGAACAGCGTGACGCCAAGGGCGCAGATGTAAAGCACCGCCGCGATCCAGCCGCCGACAGCGCCCAGTCCGTACTGGGGCAGCCAGTCCACCCATCCCTGACCCGGCGCGAAGGACAACATGTGCGCGACCGGCACGAACAGCAGCCATGACAGGACGATCACCATCATGGCCGGCACGATGGCGTCGCCGGCGCCGCGCAGGCAAAAGCTCGATCCGAAGTTGAGCCCGTCGAACAACTGGTACGCCGCCGCGATCCAGAGGACAACCGTGCCCGTACGGATGACTTCCGCTGCGAGCGGATCGCCCGGCGGCACGAACAGCGGCAGCAGCCAGGAGCCATTCGCCGCGATCAGCACGCCGACCACCGCCATGTATCCGGTGCACAACGCAATGATCGAGTTGCCGATCCGCCGTGCCCAGTCCTTGTCCCCTGCACCGATGGACTGCCCCACCAGCGTCGTTCCCGTCATGGCGAACCCCAGTGCCGGCATGTACGCGATCGAGGTCAGCATCATCGCGATCTGGGTTGCGGCCCCGTCCACTGCGCTCAGGCGCACCTGCATGAGCTGGAACAGTGCGAACCCGATGAGGTCGGCTGCGAAGAGCAGCCCCATCGGGAAGCCGAGCTTGAGCTGCGAGAGCAGACGGCCCCGATGCAGGCGCCAGGTGAATCGCGACTTGAACTCATGATGGAAGCGGGGACCGAGGAAGATCGTCAGCGCAGCGATCACGCCGCACGCGAGCGCGATGGTCGTGGCCCACGCCGAGCCCGCAATCCCCATGCCCAGTTCGAAGATGAAGATCTGGTTGAGGATCGCGTTCAGGACTGCCACGCCGAGATCGACAACCAGCGTGATCCTGGGCCGCGCGATGCCGTTGAAGAAGCCAAGCACCGCCCACAGGGCGACACCAAATGGCGCGCCCAACATGCGTGGCTGCCAGTACTCGAGTGCCAGCGCCGTGATGGCGGGATCGAGATCGAACAGCTCGAGCAGCGGGCGCCCACCGAAAGCAACCAGCACAAACAGCGGAGCGGTCATGATCGCGGCCCATAACGCGGTCCAGGTGGCCTGTGCTGCACGCAGCCTGCGGCGTCCGCCATACGCATGGGCGACGAGGGTCTGCACCGCGAGGCCGACACCCCCGAGCAGCATGATGCAGACGAGCACGATCCAGTGAATCGACGCGATGGCGGCGAGGGCCTGCGTCGAGATGCGCCCGACGAACCAGGTATCGGTCAGGTTAAGCACTGCCTGGACGGCGCTGTTGGCGACAAATGGGCCGGCCAGTGTCAGGACCAGCCGCCAGTCGACGCGGGTTCGCCCGGCAGCGTCGATGACCTGCCCCGGCAAACGTCGTCCTGACTGTGGTTCGTTCTGTGCGGTTGCCATCGACGGGTTCCTCGAAACCCGGGCCGCGGTCCAGGTCGCGGCTTGCGCAGGGCCGCGCAGGGTAGCGTCAAGGTGCACGCCGTTTCAACTGGCCGTTCCACTAGACTGGTGGCCGTGCCATCCAGCCGTCACATCACCCGCTCGGCAGCAAACACCGTGGATGCGCCCGCAATGGATGGGCTTGGGCACTTCGTCGCGACCGCGATTGCGGACCATCCCGGGGAATCCGGCTGCGCGCTGCTGGGTGACGGAGAGATGGCGCTCACGACCCGGCTTGCGCTGGCGGGCCTTGCGGGCCGCACGCTCGACATGCAGTACTACCTCTGGCATGACGACGCGACCGGCAGGATGCTGGCCCGGGCCGTATTGGCTGCAGCGGATCGGGGCGTGCGCGTAAGGATGCTGATCGACGACATCCATCTCACCGGTCGCGATACGGGCCTCGCGACGCTCGACAGCCATCCCAACATCGAGATCCGGATCTTCAATCCTTTCCGGGTCCGTGCCTGGCCCAGCTGGCAGCGGCTGCTCGAGGCACTGCGTGACGGTCGTCGGCTGAATCACCGCATGCACAACAAGACGTTCGTCGCGGATGGCAGCCTGGCGATCGTCGGTGGCCGCAACATCGGCGACGAATACTTCGCCGCGGGCGAGGTGGCCAACTTCCGCGACATGGATTTACTGACGCTGGGAGCGGTTGTCGGGGAGATCGGCGACAGCTTCGCGGCGTTCTGGGAGAGCAGGCTGGCGGTTCCTGTGCGGACGCTGACTCCGTTCCGGCCGACCAAGCGCTTTGTCCGGCGCTGGTTCCGCCGCATGCGACGCTTCCGTCTCCATAAAGCCTCATTGCAGCGTTACTCCCGGCTCGACACCGCCGCGTTCAACGCCCATCTCGAGGGCCTGCGGTCCCGCCTCCATTGGGGCGAGGCGAGGACGGTCTACGATCTGCCGGACAAGGTTGCAGGGACCGCGCCTCCGCGCGTCGCGCAAGCCATGCTGGCGCTGCTGGAACGCGTGGAGCACGAGCTGCTGATCGAAACGGCCTACTTCGTTCCCGACGACCAGTCGCTGGCCGTGCTGCAACGGTTGCGCGAACGCGGTATCGCCATCACGGTGCTGACCAACTCGCTGGCGTCGAACGATGTCATCGCGGCGCATGCGGGTTATGCGGTCCATCGTCCGGTGCTGCTGGAAATGGGCGTGCGCCTGTTCGAAGCGCGCAGCCGGGCGGCGCGCCGCGAACCCACGGTCGCAGGGACGCGGGTCGGATCACGCGCGAGCCTGCACTCGAAGGCGGCAGTATTCGATCGCACCCGCGTTTTCGTCGGCACGCTCAACTTCGATCCCCGTTCCCTGTACATCAATACGGAGATCGGCCTGGTCGTGGAAAGCCCGGGGCTCGCACGGGAAGTCGCGGCGGCCATCGGCAAGGCACTCGCGGGCGATACGAGCTTCAGCGTGCTGCTGACGGGAGAAAGTCGGCGGTCGCGGCTGGTGTGGCGGGCAGAAGGATTGCAGGTCGAGGGCCTGCACAGCGAACCCGAGGCGAGCCTGCTGCGGCGGGGACTGGCCTGGATCTACCAGCGACTCCCGATCCATCGCTGGTTGTAGCCGGGCGGGTTTCAGTCAGGCAAGAGTCAGTTCTCGATATCGAAGCGAATGCGGGCGGCTGCACGCTGTGGAACGACGGTCCCGCCGCGGACGACGGGCTCGAACCGCCAGTTCCTCACGGCCGTGATGGCGGCGGCATCAAAGACTTCTGCCGGGTTCGCACTGATCACCGTGACATCGGCAACGCTGCCAGTCGGGGTGACCGTGAAGTTCACGTCGACCCAGCCTTCAACGCCGCGGCGGCGTGCCTGCTGCGGGTACTCAGGGGGGACGGTTCGTGTCCGGTTGAGGGATCCCGCCGAAACAACATTGGTGCGGAAGTCACGGTCGGCACGTTGCCGGTCGAGATCGCGCTGGGCTGCCGTCAGCGCATCTTCGCTGCCACGTACGCCAAGATCGGCCGCTGCACGCAGCATGCGGTCGGCTCCGTCGACGTCCTGTGATCCCAGCGCCTGACGGCCAGAGTCGACCAGGCGTGCTTTCAGTTCAATGAGCAGGCGCTGCGCCTCTGCGTCGTCGGCATCCGCAGTCCGGGCTGCGAGCAGGTGATCGCGGGCGCTGTCGCCAGTCGGGTCGAGGAGGCGGCCTTCGGCCAGACGGGTTCTTCCCATTGCGATTGCGCTCGCAGCTGCCGGCGCTGCAGGAGCCGTTGCTGCGCGAGGAGCCGCAGCAGGCTGGCCTGGATCCGCCAGCGAACGTTCGAGAGCGGCAACGCGGGCGTCGGAAGGACTCAACTCCCTGGCGGCTGCGGTGAGTGCCACGGCCTGGTCACGTTGCCCCGCCGCCAGTGCACGGCCGGCGTCGTCGAGCAGGCGATTGCCGAGATCGCGGAAGCCCTGGATGACGGCGGGATCCGTGGCGTCGATCCGGCGGGCTTCCAGCAGCGCATCGCGCGCGCTCTGTCCGGCGG
Organism: Pseudomonadota bacterium; assembly: GCA_031398625.1. Classification (GTDB taxonomy): domain Bacteria; phylum Pseudomonadota; class Gammaproteobacteria; order Steroidobacterales; family Steroidobacteraceae; genus CAIUGU01. Next base: position 16,326 of record JANNNQ010000225.1, on the reverse strand, counting down.
GAGCCAGCAAGCGTCCCGCTTCCAGGCGTTGCGTGGCGACAGTCAGCACGCCCCGCAAGCGGACGGTGACATCGCGCGCCTGGGTAAGCTGCAGTCGTTCGCGCTCACGCAGGACCTGCGCGTCGAGGAATGCCAGGCGCGCATGATCCGGCTGGATGGCGCGTGCGATCTCGAGGGCCGCGACCGCCTGGTCGAGTCGCTCTGCCAGCAGGGCCGTCTCGGCGCCTTCCACCATGCGGTCCGCAACAGTCTGTACTCCTGCCTGCGCAGCTGCATTGCCGGCGTCGATGGCCAGCACTGCGCGAAAGTGATCCAGCGCGCTCAAGCCCGCTGGTTCAACGTACTGCTGCCGATCTAGCGCTGCGGCTGCGAGGTCCAGTGCGGTCTGGACCGGTGCCGCCGGCGAGGGTGCGACACTCGGAGTGGCGTTCGTCGGGTTGGTCGCGACTGCCGGTGTCCCCGAGTCCGGCCGTGTCAGGAACCAGAGAGCTGCTGCAGCCAGCAGAACTGCACCGATGCCGGCAAACAGGAGGGTGCGCTTGCCGCCCGATTGTCCCGGAGGAGCGGGCAGCGCCGGATGCGGCGCATGGGCAGTTTCAGCGGTTTCGATGGCACGCTCGATATGCCGTCGCAGCGCGGCCTCGAGAGTCAGTCGTGTCTGTCCAAGCGCCAGGGGAACAAGCAGGAACCGGTAGACCTGACCACTCGCGGTGAGCTTCATCAGGCCCGCGCTTTCCTCGCGGCGGCCAGCGACGATGATGACGAGGTCCGGGAACTGGCGCGTGAGCTGTGCGGCCATGCCCGGGATATCCGTGGCGCTGGCTGCATCGAGGACCAGCACATCGGGCTGCGATGCCGGCAGGTGTTCGGAGGCCTGGTCGAGATCGGGGGCATGGATGACGGTGGCATCCCGCGGGGCTGCCTTGCGGACCGTATCGATCAGCGTCGCGTCGCGCGTGAAGACGAGGATGGCAGTCCGGGCCGCATCCCGGCGTGCCGACTGGTCCGGGAACGGAGTTACGGAACCGGTTTCCATGGTCGGATCGTCCTCGATACGCATTGCATCCACCTGGGACATGACGACGCTCCTTCGAACCCCCTGTGCACGAACATGTAGCATGCTACTTGGGAATGGCTCCGGAACTGAGACGTGCGTCCGGGTTTTGCATTCGCGCGCGCGACTTCGAGGCTGAGATCCTGCAAGGCCCTGCTGCGAAGCGGCTGCCCGGGGCAGTGCCTGCTCCTCGCGGCAGTGGACAAAGCGCGGCTCCCGGGCATACTCACCCGGGCTTGAGTCAGTGCTCCTGAAGGAGCCAATAAAGGGAATGGGGCTGGCATGAGTACGATCCTCATCGCTTACGAGCGCGAGTCCGAGTCGGCCGTGCTGGACGAGCTGTTCACCGGGCGTGGCCACAAGGTCATGCGCTCGGGAAATGGCCTGGAGGCGCTCGAAGCCGCGCGACGCGACCCCCCGCAGCTCGTCGTTGCCGACATCCTGCTGCCGAAGATGGACGGATTCGCCCTGTGCCGCAAGTGGAAGCAGGACGAGCGGCTGCAATCGATCCCCTTCATTTTCTTCACTACCCGTTACGACGACCCGAAGTACGAACGCTTCGCCGAGGAGCTGAAGGCCGATCGCTTCCTCGCGCGGCCTTCAGAGCCCGATGCCCTCGTGAACGCGGTCGATGAACTGCTTGCCGAGGTCAAGGCGCGCGGTACCGGTACTGAACGGCTGCCAGTGCTCAACGAAGCCAACCTGCGCCTGAACGAGGCGAATGTGAAGCTGGCCGCGCAGGTCACCGAACTGCAGGGACAGAATCGCCGGGCCGTCGAAGGCGAGAACGGTTTCCGCCGCCTGTTCGAGAACAACCCTTGCCCCCTTTGGCTCACCGACAAGGAGACGCGCCGAAGCGTCCTCGTCAATGACGCGGCGCTGGAGCTGCTGGGCTTTGCGCGCCCGGAATTCCTGGCGCTGGCACCGGGCGCACTGGAACCGCAGGAAGGACCTGCCTTGCCGGCCGGAGTGGCGTGGTGGCGGCGCAAGGATGCTCACCTGCTGGCGCTGATGACCGACACCCGGTCCGTGGACTTCGCGGGCCGCCAGGTGGAAGTGGTCGCCGCCTGCGACCTGACCGAGCGCATCGAGCACGAACAGGCGATGGGCAACCAGGCAGCCTCGCAGCGGGCCATACTCGAGTCCGCCGCTGACGGGTACTGGCTGGTCGACGCGGAGGGCAAGCTGCTGGATGTGAATCCGGCGTATTGCAACCTGTCGGGCTATGAGCGCACTGAACTCCTCGGCCGGAACGTCGCCGATTTCGAGCTCAACTCGCAGGGTGAGGATACCGTCCGCCTGCATCTCGAGCGGAACAAGGCCGGCAACCGCTATGCAACCAAGCATCGGCGGAAGGACGGCAGCGAGCTCGAGGTTGAGGTCACGGCGGGAACCGTCAGTGGCCAGCCGGGCCAGCGGGTACTCCTCATTCGCGATGTCTCGCAGCACCGCGAGGATCTCGTCCGGCAGCGGCAGGGCCTGCGTCGGCTTGAAGGGGCTCTCGAGTTGCAGCACCTGGCAGAAACACTGGATGAGCCGGCCTTGATCCGTCGTGCCCTGGAACAGGCAGCAATACTGACTGGCAGCCCCCTGGCCGTGGCGCTCGCGGTTGCACCGGAAGCGAAAACCGTTGCGCTTGCTGGCCGGTTCACCGCTGCAAAGGGCCAGGCAGAAGGGGTTGATGGCGAAGCCCGCCCCCTGAGCCGGGCGGGACTCTGGGCCGAGGTCGTGCGAACACGGCATGCCCTGCTCGACAACACCGTCACGCTGAAGCTGCATCCGGAAGGCATTCCGGATGTATCACGCTGCATCGTGGTCCCGCTCATCGACAACGAAGAAGTGCTGCTGCTGCTCGGTGTCGCCAATCGCCACGCTGCCTATACGGAAGACGACAAGCGCGAGCTGACGCTGCTCGCCGACAGCCTGTGGCGCCTGGTCAGATCGAAGCGGACCTACGCCCGCACGATGGGCGGCTTGCAGCGTGCCGACGTCGCGATGCAGGCATTGATCGAGACCTTGAGCCGCATCGTCGAGAACCACGATCCCCACACGGCGGGCAGCGCAGCGCGCGTGGCAATGCTGGCGGTCGCACTGGGACGTGAGCTCGGCATGGATGGCCAGAAGCAGCACGTACTCAGGATCGCCGGGCTGTTGCATGACATCGGTACGGTGATGATTCCTGCCGGTGTGCTGGCCAAACCGTCGCGCCTCTCTGCCCAGGAAATGGCGCTGGTGCGGGGTCATGCCGAGGAAGGCAGGCAGATGCTCGCGTCGATCGACTTCGGCGCACCGGTTGCCGATATCGTCCACCAGCATCACGAACGCCATGACGGCAGCGGCTATCCTCGCGGTCTCAAGGGCGATGACATCCTCATCGAGGCACGCATCCTGGGTGCTGCCGATGTAATCGAGGCAATGTGCTCACGCCGAGCCTCACGCGCAGCACTTGGACTCGATTCCGCGCTCGATGAAATCACCAGGAATGCGGGCAAGCTTTACGATCCACACGTCGCCGCTGCCTGCGTGCGCCTCTTCCGTCAGCACGGCTTCTCGCTTCCCGAATAAGGGAATGTCCTAAGCCCCATTCCGGGCTGCTCTCCGCAAGCATCGGGCATTTGCCCAATGCCGCCGCTGCAGCGACTGCCGCAGACTCCTCGCCGTCGAACAAGGGCATAGCCGTCGCAAGGCGGTGACGCAAAGCCTCCGGTCCTCGCGCGCACACGATCATCGTGCTGCTCGGGGATAGCGGGGTTACCGGTGCCAGGCTCTCGCCTGGCATCGTGAAGCGAACCTCAAGCTCTGTGCACGCCGCGCAGCACCTTGCCGTTGAAGCTTCCCTTGCAGACCAAGGGCCCATGCAGACGAGAGCGTCTTCGTGGCGATGGCAACGTTGAAGATTCCCTCTCCGTCAACACGCATCAAAGCATTTTCCCGCTGTCGTGCCGTGGCGACGTCGTGCCGCAAAGACAGCGTCGGACGCGAGAGACATCTTTACGGAAATTTCTCAGCTGTTATTCCTGCGCCACAAGCAAACGCAAACACGGCGCAACGATCAGCTACGGAGTGGGAAGCAAATGACGAGCAAAACGGTTTCAACGCAGCGATGGGGATCTCTCCTGCTGCTGGTCATGACGTTGTTCGGACAGGCAGCGCTTGCGCAGACGACCTGGTCCAACAAGCCTCCCACGATCAGTGGCACGCCGCCGGCGACGGCCACTGTTGGCACAAACTACAGCTTCACGCCTGTGGCCAATGACCCTGAGAACCGCACGCTGAGGTTCTCCGTATACGGCCTGCCGGGCTGGGCAACTTTCGATCGTACGACCGGTCGTCTGAGCGGTACGCCCGCCGCGAGCAACATCGGCACGTTCGATGGTATCGTCATTGCCGTATCGGATCGTCGCAGGATGGCATATCTGCCGGCCTTCAGGATCACGGTGCAGGCCTCCAGCACACCGACGAACACGCCGCCGGTGATTTCCGGTGCAGCTGCAACGTCTGCGACCGTGGGGGCTGCCTACAGCTTCCAGCCGAGCGCGAGCGACGCCGATGGCAACGCGCTGACCTTCAGCATAGCGAACAAGCCGAGCTGGGCAACCTTCAGCACCAGCACGGGACGCCTATCGGGAACGCCGACGGTTGCGGCAACGCATTCCGGCATCACGATCAGCGTCAGCGATGGCAAGTCAACCGCGGCACTGCCTGCATTCACGATCCAGGTGCAGACTGCTGCGCCCGCGAACCGGGCCCCGACCATCAGCGGTACGCCGGCAACCAGCATCGCCGCGGGCACTGCGTACAGCTTCCAGCCGAGCGCGAGCGACGCCGATGGCAATGCGTTGACCTTCAGCATTGCGAACAAGCCGAGCTGGGCGACCTTCAGTACCGCCACGGGGCGCCTCTCTGGTACGCCGACAGTGGCAGCTACCCACGCGGGCATCGTCATCTCGGTCAGTGACGGGAAGGCCACCGCTTCCCTCGCCGCGTTTGCGCTCCAGGTACAAGCCGCGGCAAATCGCGCACCGGGAATCGCCGGTACGCCGTTGACATCGGTAGTGGCGGGCACGGCCTATCTGTTCGCGCCGTTCGCCAGCGATCCGGACAATGACGCACTCGGCTTCACGATTGCCAACAAGCCGGGCTGGGCGAGCTTCGATACCAGCACCGGGCGACTGGCCGGCACGCCGACAACGGCCGCCGTGCACAGCGGGATCGTCATCAGTGTCAGCGACGGGAAGGCAAGCGCATCGCTCGCAGCGTTCACTCTGACGGTCACGGGAGCAACCAACCGTGCGCCGACGATCTCCGGCACGCCGCTCAAGTCGGTCAACGCTGGCGTCGCGTATCTCTTCAACCCGACCGCGGCCGATGCAGACGGCGATGCGCTGACTTTCAGCATCGCGAACAAACCATCCTGGGCAACGTTCAACACCTCGACCGGTCAGCTTTCAGGCACTCCGGCCGCTGCGAATGTCGGCACATTCTCCGGCATCGTGATCTCGGTGAGCGATGGCAAGACCAGCACGGCACTGGCTGCCTTCGCGCTTTCCGTAACACAGGTGTCAACTGGCAGCGCGACACTCTCATGGACGGCGCCGACGCAGAACACCGATGGCAGCCAGCTCACGAACCTGGGCAGCTATCGGATCTACTACGGTACGAGCGCGAGTGCACTCACGCAGACTGTCGACATCAGCAACGCCAGCATCTCGACCTACGTGGTCAGCAATCTCTCGCCGGCTACCTGGTACTTCGCAGTGAAGGCGCGGACCGTGGCCGGAGTGGAAAGCGAACTGTCGAACGTGGCGTCGAAGATCATCCAGTAGGGACAGATGCAATCGACACTTCGAGTGACTTCTGATGAGTTATGTCGACGCGCGGCCAGTGATTCTGAGGTTATGTGAAGCGCTGGCCGCGCGTGATTGTCGGTAAGTTACGACAATTGCAAACGTTTCATCGGTCCGGTTAACTCGGTCCCAGCTCAAGGGCAAACCCGTCGAAAGGCGGGGACGCAAAGCCTCCGGTCTACTGGCTCACGGGCCTAGGATAGCGGGGTTGCCGGCAGGACAGCGCTCTGCACTGGACCGTCGTCACCTTCGTTAGTCTTTCACCGCGACCCCATGGATTGGAGCCATAGCGAGCCCTGAGGCTGGCCAGGGAACTTCATGTCGGATGCGACCAGAAGATCCCCGGATGTGGCAGCGAATATTTGCTCGAACGGGGTCGAACAAATGCTTGACCGGAATGGCGCGGCTGGATCGGGAATGATGGGCAGATCAGCGCGGCCGGGTCGCCCGCGACTGCTCGCCTGCCTGGCACTGGTTGTCGCAACGGCTGGTCTCGGCGGCTGTTTCGATGAGGGTGGGGATGGCGCTTCGGCCCAGGCCGCTGCGGCCACCTCGACCTCCACCGTTCAGGAGAACCGTGCACCGACGCTGACCGGTACACCCGCCAGCGCTGTGGTTGCGGGTGCGTCGTACCAGTTCGCGCCCCAGGCGGCAGATGCGGATGGCAATACGCTGACCTTCAGCATCCAGAACGAACCCTCGTGGGTCACGTTCGATACGGCGACCGGCGTGCTCGCCGGCACTCCTGCCGCAGGCAATGTCGGCACCACCGCAAACATCCTCATCAGCGTATCTGATGGCGTGCTGATCACTTCATTGCCGGCTTTCTCCATTCAGGTGACGGCAGCGACGATGCCGACGACACCTCCGGCCACCAATATCGCTCCCGTGATTGCAGGCGTTCCGCCCGGGACGGTGACCATCGGTGCGGTATACACCTTCCAGCCGGCCGCCAGCGATGCCAACGGCAACACGCTGACGTTCAGCATCACCAACAAGCCCTCATGGGCGGCGTTCAGCACGAGCAACGGCCGGCTCTCGGGAACCCCGACGACAGCAGCGACCCATTCCAACATCCGCATCAGCGTATCCGACGGAACCGTGGCCACTTCGCTGCCTGCATTCTCGATCACTGTCCAGGCAGCTGCCAATCGCGCACCCACCATTTCCGGCACACCGCAGACATCGGTGGGTGCGGGAGCTGGCTATACCTTCCAGCCGACGGCGGCCGATGCCGACGGCGACACGCTGGGTTTCTCGATCACCAACAAGCCGGCCTGGGCCAGCTTCAGCACCACCACCGGCCGGCTATCCGGTACGCCGAGCACCGGCGCTACCCATTCGGGAATCGTCATCCGCGTCAGCGACGGCAAGACCTCCACGTCATTGCCTGCATTCACGCTGACGGTGACGGGTACCGCCAATCGTGCACCGACGATTTCCGGCACGCCGACGACGTCGATCAATGCCGGCAGCGCCTATTCGTTCACCCCGGCATCCACCGATGCCGATGGCGATACGCTGACTTTCAGCATTGCAAACAGGCCGGCCTGGGCAACGTTCAACACTGCGACTGGGCAGCTCTCCGGCACGCCGACGTCGGCGAATGTGGGCACGTTTGCCGGCATCGTCATTACTGTCAGCGACGGCAAGACGACCACTTCGCTGGCGTCATTCGCGATCAACGTCACGCAGGTGGCGACCGGCAGTGCGACCCTGTCCTGGGCTGCACCGACGCAGAATACGGATGGCTCGCCGCTCACCAATCTCTCCGGCTATCGCATCTACTACGGCACCAGCGCGAATTCGCTGACGCAGACGATTGATATCGGCAACGCGAGCGTCTCCACGTACGTCATGGGGAATCTTTCGCCTGCAACGTGGTACTTCGCCGTCAAGGCGGTCGCTGGCGGCGTCGAAAGCGATCTGTCGAACGTGGCGAGCAAGACGATTTCCTGATCCCCATCGATGCCCTGGGCTCGGCGAGGGCCGGCTGGCCGGCATTCAGTCAACCTCTTGCGTGCAGCCCACCCAGCGGGCCGCAGCGGTCCTTGCGAGCACGAACCTGTTGCTACGCTTCCTCCTGCGGGAGAGCTAAGGCGCTGCTGCCGCAGGCCTCAAGGAGTTACTGGCCGGCTGCCCGGGCGACGCTCCGGACGATGTAGCCACCGGACTTCTGGTCGGCCTCCAGCGTAAGCAGGCTGCGTGTCTGCGCTTCTTCCAGCAGTTCGCTGAAGGTCCGGAAGCCGTAGTAGCTTTCATTGAAGCCGGGATTCCGCCGCTTCAGGGTCTGCTTGATCATCGAGCCCCAGATCTTCTCGTCCTGGTCGCGCTCTTCTGCCAGCGCCTCGATCGTGTCGAGCACCAGGTCAAAGGCCTGCTGCTTCCGGTCCTCGTCGCTCTTGGGCGCGTCCTTCTGGGCTTCCGCCACCGGCTTGCGCACCGATTGCTTTCGCCGCGAACGCTGCTTGGTTTCGTCCTGCCGCACGAGGTCGTCGTAGAAAATGAACTCGTCGCAGTTCGCGATGAGCAGGTCTGAGGTGGAGCTTTTCACACCCAGTCCGATCACTGCCTTGTTGTTCTCGCGCAGCTTGCTGACCAGCGGCGAGAAATCCGAATCGCCGCTGATGATCACGAACGTATCGACATGCGATTTCGTGTAGCAGAGGTCGAGGGCGTCGACGACCAGGCGGATGTCCGCTGAGTTCTTGCCCGAGATCCTGAGGTGCGGGATCTCGATCATCTCGAACGACGCTTCGTGCATCGACGCCTTGAAGTCCTTGTACCGGTCCCAGTCGCAGTACGCCTTCTTCACCACGATGCTGCCTTTCAGCAGCAGGCGCTCGAGCACGCGGTCGATATCGAACTTGGCGTACTTGGCGTCGCGGACGCCGAGCGCGATGTTCTCGAAATCGCAGAACAGCGCCATGTTGGTCGTGGGATGGGGCATTTGATCGGCCGGGTTAAGGGTAGGCCTAAGGGGACGCCGGACGGATTCGGAACCGGAGGCACCGCCCTGCACAGGCAGGGCAGCGCCTGAAACGACGGGTTATCCGCGTTCGCGGGCCGCGAGCTCGTCGACCAGCTGCAGCAGCTGCTGGTTGCCGCCCGCGGAGCCGACGTCCGCCGTGTACTTGCCGTTGATCACCATCATCGGCACGCCCTGCACGCGGTAGCGGCGATTCAGTTCATCCGCCCGGCGGAGTTTCGATTCGACGGCAAACGACGTCGAGGCTTTCTGGTATTCCTCCGCGGATACGCCGTGCGACTTCATGAACGCGGCGATCCTCTCACTCGTGTTGAGCTGGTTGCCGTTCACGTTGATCTCGCGAAAGATGATCGGGTGCAGCTCTTCGAGCTTGCCCAGCGCTTCCACTGTGTAGAACAGGCGGGCGTGGGTACGCAGCGTGTCATTCCACATGGCAGGGACGCGGACGAACTGCACGTAGGGGGCCTTGCCGGACTTGCGCCAGCTCTCGATGGAGGGATCAAGTGCGAAACAGTGCGGGCAGCCATACCAGAAGATCTCGACGGCTTCGACCTGGCCAGGCGAGACGCTGGTGGGCTGTGCGGGAACGAGCGGGTTGTAGTTCACGCCCTGCTGGAAGCGGGAAGCCTGTGCCGAGGCTGCGGGAAGTGGCGACAGATCCCGCAACAGCAGCGAGCCGGCGGCAGCGGGCGCCTCACCCACGGTTTCCTGCTGGTCGTCCACTTCGCTGATCTCGGCCGCTACGGCAGCATCCGTGACCGGGGCCACGGCAGCCTGCGGCGGGACCTCGGCGGCCGGGGCGACTTCGGCGGGAGCTTCCGCAGCCGGGGCAGGAGGAGCCGCGGGCTCGGCGGGTTCCTGGGGCGAGCAGGCAGCCAGAAAAAGCGCGAGACTCGCGGCAATGCCCGTAACGACCTGTTTCAAGCCTTGGTTCATGGCGGTCCTCTTTAACGTAAGCCCTGCACGTAGGATGCGAGCGCGTCGATCTGGTCGTCGCTGAGCGCTGCCGCAATGGTTCTCATCATCTGGTTCTGGTCAGTACTTCTCTCGCCCCGCTTGTAGGCCCGGAGCTGGGCCGCGGTGTAGGTCGCGTGCTGCCCCTTGATCGCAGGGTACAGCGCGGCCGGATTGCCACTGCCCGAAGGACCATGACAGGCGATACAGGCCGTGAGTTCAGTATTCTTGTCCCCGCCACGGTAAATCCGCTGGCCGAGTGCCACTTTGGAGGCATCCGCCTCAAGGCCCTTGGGGCGCTGGGCTGAGAAGTACGCCCCGAGGTCTGCCATGTCCTGGTCCGACAGCGTCATGGCCATGGGGGACATCAGGACGTTGGCGCGGGCACCGCCCTTGAACGCCTTGAGCTGCTTGACGATATATTCGGCATGCTGGCCGGCGAGGGACGGCCATTCCGGATTGGCGCTATTGCCATCCACCCCATGGCAGGCTACACAGGTCGCCGCTTTGGCCTGTCCTGCCTCTGCCGTTCCGGTTTGGCCCTTTACAGCCGATTGGGCGAACACGGTCTGGGCAAGGCTCAAGGCAGCAAGCACGGCTATCGACTGGAACTTCATCGCTGCGACTCCCTGAAAGATCCTCGGGTCCGAAGGCCGTCTGGCCCGGCGCGAGAGCGCGGGATTGTACACTAAGGTCGCATTCCCAAGGCCAGCAAGGGCCCCGAACAGGCACGCTTATGTCCCAGTATCCAAACGTGAAATTCATGCTGGGCGCCTGGCAGCCCGGGCAGTTCCCCGAGGACATGGGGACCGAGGTCGCCCTGGTCGGCCGGTCGAATTCCGGGAAGTCGAGTGCCCTCAATACCCTGATGAGCCGGCGCGGCCTCGCCCGGACCAGCAAGACCCCTGGCCTCACCCAGCAGATCAACTTCTTCGAAATCGAGCCGGGCCACCGGCTGGTTGACCTCCCGGGCTACGGGTTCGCGAAGGTGCCGAAGAAGATCCAGGAGCACTGGCGCGAGCTTCTGACCCGCTATTTCGAATCACGGGAATCCCTGACCGGGATCATCGTGATCATGGATGCCAGGCGGCCACTCAAGGATCTCGACTGGCAGATGCTGGACTGGGCGGAGGCGCGGAGTATCCCGGCCCACCTCGTCCTTACCAAATGCGACAAGCTGAGTCGCGATGAAGGATTGCGGACGCTTAAGCACGTACAGGCGGAGGCATCGCTGCGCGCAACGGCACAGCTGTTTTCGTCGGTAACCAAGGCGGGGCTGGAAGAGGCTCGCGTCTGGCTGGAAGCGGCCCTTAAAAGAACCCCGGTGACCATCAATTGACAGTCACCGGGGCAGACAAACCCGGCATGGGGACACCGGGTAAGTATTGCCCGCTCAGGGAGGGTCGCGGGCAAGAGCGCCTTCTCAGGCGCTCGCCGGTTGAGAGTGAGGCTGCCGGACTTTAGTTCCGAGAAAATTCCGGTCGCGAAAAACTTACAGGAAGGTCCAGGTCACGCCGACGGACAGCAGGTTCACATCGTCCAGATCCTCGATGTCGAATACTTCGTACTCGCCGCGAACGCTCAGGCTCCACACACGGAACTGTACGCCCGCGCCATAAGCGAAATCCGTTCCATCCTCGTCCGAGGATAACGCAGGTAACGCGGGTGAGCTGACCGTTGCATCCCAGTTGACGAGGCCGCCCTTCAGGAAGATGTCCACGGGGCCGACGGCGAGGAAACCCAGCGCAAACGCTGAAATCCCGGTGCTTTCCGCTTCGACGTTCACGGGGCCAACCGAGTCATCGGGATTGCCGAAATCCACGTAATTCACTTCAACGCCCAGCCAGTCGAGCGGGCGGAAACCGGCAATGATCTTCCACGCCGTATCGTCGCCGTCAAATTCGAGGGCGGCTTCCTCAACCTGGATGTTGGAACGGCCGAGACTGCCGCCCAGATAGAAACCATTGTCCGCCGCTTGCGCCGATCCCCAGGCCAGGGGCAGCGCGAATGCAGTCAGCAGGAGCTTGCGCATGATCTTCCTCCGTGGATAAAGCGGAGGAGATGGTAGCAGCCACGCATGTCGGCGGGATGTCGGAAAACGCCGACAAAAGAAGGGTGCAGTGCCCTACGTCACGAACACGGTTCTAGTGGGCCCCATCCCAGTTGACGCCACTGCCGATATCCACTTTTAGCGGCACCCTGAGTTCGGCAGCGCCCGACATACGCCGCCTGATCTCCGCCGTGATGTCCCCAAGGGATTCCTGTGCCACTTCCAGGACCAGTTCATCGTGGACCTGCATGATGAGGCGCGCACCGGGCCGGTCGCGGGTCAGCCAGGCGTCGATATCGATCATCGCGCGCTTGATGATGTCGGCAGCCGTTCCCTGCATGGGAGCATTGATGGCGCTGCGTTCGGCGTATTGGCGCAAGGCCGCATTGCGTGCATGAATGTCAGGCAGGTGCAGCCTGCGGCCGAACACCGTTTCGACGAAACCCTGGTCGCGCGCGAGCTGCCGCGTTTCGTCCATGTAACGCTTCACGCCGGGATAGCGCTCGAAGTAAAGATCCACGTACTTCTGTGCCTCACCGCGAGCGATCCCGAGCTGTCGCGCGAGCCCGAATGCGGACATGCCATAGATCAGGCCGAAATTGATCGCCTTTGCCGAGCGCCGCTGGTTGCCCGTGACCGCGGCGAGAGGGGTGCCAAACACTTCTGCCGCAGTGGCCTGGTGCACATCCCGGTCCTCGGCGAAAGCCTGCAACAGACCGGCGTCGCCGGACAGGTGCGCCATGATCCTGAGCTCGATCTGCGAGTAGTCCGCCGCGAGCAACACATGTCCCGGGGGCGCAACGAAGGCCTGCCGAATGCGCCGGCCCTCCGGCGTACGGATGGGAATGTTTTGCAGGTTCGGATCCTGCGATGACAATCGTCCGGTCGCGGCGACTGCCTGGTGGTAGGACGTGTGCACTCGTCCGGTTCGCGGATTGATCTGCTCCGGCAACTTGTCCGTGTAGGTCGATTTCAGCTTCGCGAGCCCGCGATACTCCAGCACCAGTTTCGGCAGCTCATGTTCGCCTGCCAGCTCTTCGAGCACATCCTCGGCAGTTGACGGCTGGCCTGTCGGTGTCTTGCGCAGGACCGGAATGCCCAGCTTGCCGAACAGGATCTCCTGCAGCTGCCTGGGCGACTCGATGTTGAAGGGCCCACCCGCCGCTGCATGGGCGGCTGCCTGGACCGACTGCATGCCGGCTGCCAGTTCCCGGCTCTGCTTGCGGAGCATCTCGCTGTCGACCAGGACGCCGGTATGCTCCATGCGCAGCAGCACGGGAACCAGTGGCTGTTCGATCGTCTCGTACAGGTTTCTCAAGCTTGACACGGCCTCAAGCTGTGACCACAGCGCCTGGTGCAGCCGCAACGTGATATCCGCATCCTCTGCGGCGTAGGCCGTGGCCTGCTCGACGGCCACCTGACTGAAGCCGATCTGCTTCGCACCCTTGCCCGTGACGTCTTCGTAGTGGATGGTTTCCACGCCGAGGTACTTGAGGGCGACCGAATCCATGTCATGTCGCGTGCCGGTGCTGTTCAACACATAGGATTCGAGCATGGAGTCGTACCGCATGCCTGCCAGCTGGATGCCCTGGTTCAGGAGGACGTGTGCGTCGTACTTGAGATGATGGCCGACCTTGGCGAGCGCCTCGTTCTCAAGCAGGGGCTTCAGGGCCGCAAGGACTTTCTCACGATTCAACTGCGCAGGCGCTCCGGCGTAGTCGTGAGCCAGCGGCACGTATGCGGCTTCTCCCGGAGTGATTGCAAATGAAACACCGACGATCTGCGCTTCCATGTAGTTGAGCGAAGTCGTTTCCGTATCGAAGGCAACCAGCCCGGCGGTACGCAGGCGTTCCAGCCAGCGATCCAGCGCTGCTTCCGTCAGCACCGCTTCATAGTTGCCTGATCGGAGAGCCGGTCCGGATGCCGGAATCGCGGCCTCCTCGGGGCGAAGGTCCCCATCCGGGGGGGGACTGTCCCCGCCCAGTTGCCTGAGCTGGGTACGCAGCTCCAGCCGGGTAAAGAGTTCACGCAGGAGCGGAACATCGGGCGCTCGCGGCTGCAGCGCTTCCAGCGACTCCTCCAGTTCCAGCGCGCTGTCGATCGTGGCCAGCTTGCGGGAGAGTTCGAGCTGGGCGAGGTTGTCCCGCAGGCTTTCCCCGACCTTGCCGGTGATCTCGCCCGCGTGAGCGAGAAGATTGTCCAGCGTCCCGTATTCGTTCAGCCATTTCGCCGCTGTCTTGGGTCCCACCTTCGGCACGCCCGGAATGTTGTCGGAGGCATCGCCGACGAGCGCGAGGTAGTCGATGATCTGTTCCGGGTACACATCGAACTTCGCCTTGACTCCGCCGCGATCCAGGCGTGAACCCGTCATCGTGTTCACCAGCATGACCTGTTCATCAACCAGCTGGGCCATGTCCTTGTCGCCGGTGGAGATGAGCACCTGCAAGCCGCCGGCAGCACCGCGACGAGCCAGCGTGCCGATCACGTCGTCTGCCTCGACGCCGGTGATCCGCAGCAACGGCAGGCCGAGGCCCGTCACCGCGTCCAGCAGTGGCTGGATTTGCGCCCGCAAATCATCCGGCATGGGTGCACGATTGGCTTTGTATTCCTCGAACAGGTCGTCGCGAAAGGTGCGGCCCGGCGCGTCGAACACGATACCGATGAGCTCTGGCGTTTCCTCCTTCACGAGCTTCTGCAGCATGTTGAGCACGCCGAGCACCGCTCCCGTCGGCTCGCCTTTCGAGTTCGTGAGGGGAGGGAGCGCGTGGAAGGCGCGATAGAGATACGACGAGCCGTCGACGAGGACCAGCTTGCGCGGCGTCGAACTCATGCCTTCAAGGGGTCGGGGTGGTGGCAGGCTCAGCCGCCGTGCCTGGCCGATCGCGCTTCTGTGCCTGCGGCGCCGGTTGCGAGGTGGCCGGGGCTTTGGCTTCTTCTGCAGTCTCTGCCGGTGCGGGCTGGCCCGCTTCGGTAGTGCGGGCGCCGTTGTCGGGCAGGTACAAAGGACCCCGCAGACCGCACCCGCTGGCTGCAGCAATCGTCATCATGAGCAGCGGCAGGGCAACGCGGTAACGCATGGAAGGGGGGAGTTCTACGGTGCGAAAGTGCGCGGGCATTGTAACAGGCGAGGCAGGCTAAGTAGACTCGCGCCCCGTCACTGCACGCATGGTTTCAGGGGAGAGCAATGGGATACGTCGTCACGCCTGCGGCGCAGGCATCAGTCGCCGTCAGCGGTACCCAGGACCGGTTTCCCGTGCACCGCATCTACTGTGTCGGCCGCAACTACGCCGATCATGCCAGGGAAATGGGGGGCGATCCCGAGCGTGAGCCGCCGTTCTTCTTCATGAAGCCGGCCGATGCCGTCGTCGCGAGCGGCGCCACCATTCCGTATCCGTCGCGGACCACCAACTTCCACCACGAGCTCGAGCTGGTCATCGCCATCGGCAAGGGCGGCCACCAGATTCCGGTGGAGCGCGCACTGGAGCACATCTATGGCTACGCCGTGGGCAACGACCTCACGCGCCGCGACCTGCAGACCGCCATGCGCACCATCGGCCGTCCCTGGGACGTGAGCAAGGGCTTCGACCGGGCCGGACCGATTGGCGCCATCAGGCCCGTGACCGCAGGCGGCCACGTCCTCAAGGGCCGCATGTATCTCAAGGTGAACGGCGCGATCCGCCAGGACAGCGACGTCAGCCAGTTGATCTGGAGCGTTCCGGAAATCGTGGCCGAACTCTCCACGTACTACACGCTCGAACCCGGCGATCTCATTTATACCGGTACGCCGGCCGGTGTTGGTCCGCTGAAATCGGGTGATGTCATCGAAGCCGGAATCGAGGGGCTCGAGACGCTGGTGACGACGATCGCGTAGCGGCAGGTCATTGCCCCCCTTCGATTCCCGCCGCTATGATCGGCCTGCAAATTCTGCACGATCACACCCGTCATCAGAACAACGGACCTGTCCTGATCCAAATGAAGACGAACGAAGCCTTCTCCCGCGTCAGGATCGACGCACTCCTGCGGGATCAAGGCTGGAACATCCAGGATCCCAACGCCGTCCGCTTCGAGTACATGCTCCCGGATGGTACTCGCGCTGATTATGTGCTCTGCGACCGGAATGGACGCTCCTTGGCCGTGGTCGAGGCCAAGAAATCGGCAATCAATCCGGCCGATGCTGCAGCGGCGATCTATTCAGCGGCGTCTGAATGCCGTAGTACGCCAACCGAGGAAACAATCCTCGACGCACGAATCTATTTCTGTCGGCAGAGGATTTTTCAGATCAGATGTAACCTCACTAGTGTCCCAACGTTAATCGAATAAATTCATCTGGTTATGAGATTCGGACGAATTTTGGTCGGTGTCGATCTGCGCAAGCAGCTCATCCAAGGGTATTTGCTCGCAGAGGGTGAGGCTGAGTATCTGTAGATTTTCA
>JANNNQ010000295.1:0-6313 GCA_031398625.1 Pseudomonadota bacterium | reverse complement strand
CGAACAAACCCTCGGATGGACGCGCCGCTGTCTGGATCGCGACCAGGTCGCGGGAGCGTCCGACAAAAGCGCTGATGCGCAAGTGCGCCGGAAGCACGGAAAGCGACCTGTCCCAGCTCACTTCATAGTTATCCACGGTGGTCGGTTCCAGATCCGGAATCCCGCCCGTGAAGCCGACCGCCGGTATCGGCAACAGGAATCCGCCCAGATTGACGAGGTTGGGCAACTGCACGCCACGCCCGGCCAGGAACCGCAATGTGTCGACCTCGGAGACCTGCCAGACAATGCCGGCGTTGAAGCTCGGCTCCATCTGCGTTCGATCCCAGTCGTCATTGGCGAGCGGGAAACCTGCGGGCAGGTCACCGCTGCGCCCGAGCGACCAATGGTCCAGTCGCACGGCAGTCGTCAGGGTCACGGAGGGGTCAACCTGCCATTCCCACATGCTGCCGAGCGACGCCACGTCGTAGAACACGTCTCCACCCTTGAAGGGTGTCGTCTTCATCGTGTTGTGACGAAACTCGGCAGAGAGGCGCAGCGTGTGCTCGCTTGCGATCTTCGAAATGCTCTGCAGTTGTGCGACGGTCACCCGGTTGTCGAAGATGAGCCAGACGTCCTCCGAATCCGCAAGGAACGAATCCACGATGATGTGGTTGCTGTAGGCACTGGCCTGAATCAGGCCCATGCGCGTATCGGCATTCAGGTAACCCCTGATGGATTTCGTCTCGTAACCGAAATGACTCATGGAATAGATCGGCGAGAAATCAGACTGGTGAGCATCGCTGTAGGTCGCTTCCAGACCGAACCGCAGGTGATCGCGGGCCTGCCATGCGAATCCCAGGTTGACGGCACTGCGATCGTTGCCGCGCCGGGCACCCACGTCCGCCGGCTGCAACGGAGTCGAGAAATCATCGCCTTCCCGAAGTCCTGCGGAAAGGAAAAGGCCAGCCGATTCGCCGAGCTTCCACGTCGATACGACCGAGGCCTGGACGAGGTCTTGAGTACCCGCGGCTAGCGACACCTCGTTCACATCGTCGTCGATCGCGTCGTAAGTAATGATGTTGATGACGCCTGCGACCGCATTGAATCCGAACAGCGCGCTGTTCGGTCCCTTGACGACTTCTATCTGCCTGATGGCCACGAGTTCCACCGGCACGGAACTCCAGGGTGTAAATCCGTAGTAGTCGGCATACACCTGGCGGCCGTCGAGCAGCACCAGCAGCCTCGGCGGGAATGCCTGGTTGTAGCCGCGCACGCTGATATCCGCATAGTCGTTACTGGTCCGCAGGACATCGACGCCGGCGACATGCTGAAGGACGCCCGGGATGTCGCGGGCGCCGGAGCGGCGAATTTCTTCTGCGGTGATGATGATCATCGTTGCCGGAACCTGGCTTTCGAGCTGAGGGGATCCCGTCACGCTGCCGGTCACGGGTTCGCCGAACAACTGCTCCAGAGGGTCGTAGTCAAGCGACTGGGCTCCGGCGAGGCCTGGACTGATCAATGTCGCCAGGAGCAGGACATTGCGGATCGTTCTCATGACAGTTCCGTGATCATCACGCGGAATACGGTCGAGAACTTGGTGTTGCTTGTCGTTGCGGATTCGCGGTTTACGAACACCTCCACCTTCGGCCGCGACCGCACACCCATGACGCAGGCGCCGCGTCGCACCTGCTCAATATCGGTGGTGACGCACAAAATGGGCTGCCGCGCACGGTCTTGGAGAAGGTTGGGCGTTTCATTGACCGTCATGTATTCGGTCAGGAAGAACAGGTCGACGTTGGCGTCGGCGACGTCCGTGGATCTGACAAGCACCGGCCGCAGTTCGAGATTGCCGACCTTCAAGCCGTTGCCGAGCATACTGCGCAGGCTCTGAGCCTGCTGGACCGATTTCGGATTGCCTGCCGCGTAGACGATGCCTACACGGATCGCGCCTTTGAGCGGGTCTGTGACGAAACTGAGCGCCCGCGCAGCGACCTGGACGTCAGCCGTGGTCACGTCTGCGCGTGCAGGCAGCCCGATCGCGAGCAGGCAGGCGAGGGCGGCCTGGCACAGGCAAACCACCGGCCGCACAGGGCGGGCGAATCGAGCTAGCGCTTGGAATACCGCGGAAATCGCATACATCAGCTGCCTCAAGCTGCGCCGACACGAGCTGGCAGCAGGCGTAGTTGCTACCGCATAAACCTACGCTCATCGTCCGGATGGCTCTGTTCGCTGCCGCACGGTGGAATGATTCGCTCCTCAAGTGTTCGGCACCGAACAGACAGGCGTTTCGCACGCTGCGATTGCTGCCACATGGACATCGCGCGATACCAGATCGATGGCACGGCGTTGGCCCGCTACGCGGAGCTGCGCGAGGACGCAATCAGATATGCACTGAACGCCAGCGAGCGCGCGTTCTCGAAACTCCCGGCGCACTTGCGCGAACGGGGTCGCGAAGCAGGCGCGGAGGAGATCGGCTTTCTGCTCGATTACCTGCGCGCCACCCTGGAGACCCATGATATTGCGCTTTTTATGGGCTACGCCGCCTGGCACTTCCAGGTGCAGACGAGCCGTGGGCTCCCGCCCAAGTCCGTGATTGATTCCCTGGACGATCTGGCGTCGTTCTTCAGCGACAGAATGGGCAGTCACGGTTCGTCGATTGCTGCAATTCTGGCCGCAGCCAAGGACGCGCTGGTGGCGGGGATCGCTGTGCCAGGTTACGACAAGCCATGCCCCGACCGATGGGAGCAGGCGGAACCCTTTGCCACGGCGGCCCTCCTCGGAAAACGCAACGATGCGACTTCGCTCCTGGACGAAGCCCTGGCCAGCGGCAACTCCCTGCCTCGGACCGCCGTCCATGTCATTCAGCCGGCGTTATATGACGTCGGGCGACTCTGGCAGCAGAATCGCGTCTCCGTGGCGCAGGAACATTTTGCGACGGCCATGTCGCAAACGTGGCTTGCTCGGAGCATGGCCAGGGCCAAGGCAGCACCCGACAATGGCAAGCGTGCGCTGTTCGCCTGCGTCCCAGGCAACCAGCACGTGGTGGGACTGCGCATCGTGGCAGACGCCTTCGAGCTCGACGGATGGAGTTCGACGTACCTGGACGCAAACACGCCTCTTGCAGCACTGGTAGAGCGCGTTCGCGGAACTCGACCGCATCTGGTGGGTTTTTCCGCTTCGATGCCGCAACAGCTGCGCAGCCTGCGTACGACAGTTTCGGGCCTGCGTGAGGCATTGCGTGACGACGCTCCGAGGGTCGTGGTGGGCGGTCTGGTTTTCGCCCAGTTCCCGCAGCTGGCTCGGTGGGTGGGCGCCGAAGTGCTTGGCACCGATGCGGTGACAGCGGCGGCTGCAGCGGCCGCAGCAGCCTAGCGTTCTCGCCACTAGCGATCATGGTGGATCTGTACCAGCCCGTCATCTTCGAGTCGGTAGGCTCCGTCGTCATTGCGGAATTCGACCGGGACGGCACCCTGCTCAACGGCAATGCTGGACTTCATCGACTCACCACGGAGTACCCGGTCTCTCTGTGGCAGCTGCTCACCCAGCCGCAGCCAGGCACGGTCATGCATGCACCGCCGGACAGCAATGGGAGAATTTATTCCGGGCTGCTGACGGTAGTCGGTCGCAACGGAGCGATGATTACCCTTACGGGTGCAATCTATTGCGAGGCGGATCGCATCCAGTTGGTCGCGGGCTACGACATGAGCGAGGTCGAGGCACTTTCCAGCTCATTGCTGGAGCTAAACGGAGAACTGACCGACGCCTATCGTGAGCTGGCGCAAAGCAATCGGGCGCTGGAACTTCGGGAAGTAGAAATCCGCCGGCTTGCCCTGACGGATGTACTCACCGGCGTCGGCAATCGCAGGCGACTCGACGAAGCGTTGGTCAGTGAAATTGCGCGTTCAGTGCGTTCCGGACAAATGCTTTCACTGGTCATTCTCGACATTGACTATATCAAGAAGGTGAACGACACCTGGGGTCATATGGCAGGTGACCGCGTTCTCCAGGAGACCGGCGCCGTTCTGCTGGCGCTGCTACGCCCTTTCGACGTGGTGACGCGGATGGGGGGAGAAGAATTCGTAGTTTTCCTGCCAACAACCACCCTGCAGGACGCAATGGATTGCGCAGAGCGGTTGCGGCTCGGCATTGAAGGTCGTGATTTCGGCCTCTCATCGCAGATTACGGCTAGCTTCGGTGTTTCCTGCCTCATGCCCGGCGAGACGGGCGCCTCCCTGCTGGCACGTGCAGATACCGCTCTCTACGACGCGAAGCAGGCAGGGCGAAACAGGGTAATGGCGGCGTCTGCAGTTGCTCCCGGTTAAACGTACGTTCATCCTCCCGGGTACGGGAGACCTCCTTGAATGCGAGCCTGCTCGTCTGGCTGACACCGACCCTCGCGGCGACCTTTTTCTGGGGAATCGCACAGGGTTTGGTCAAGAAGTACATCGGCGAAGTTCCGCCGGCGCGCTTCTGTCTCTATTACGCGGTGGCCAATGCGATCGTGAATGTCCTTTTCTGGGCCAGTCAGGACTCGCCGCCGATCCTTGCGCCTGAGGGCCGGATGTTCCTGATGCTGGGCCTGCTGGCCTACATGCTGGATGGCATCGCGTGGATCTTCTACTACCAGTCAATCGTCTACGGGCCCATCTCCATTGTCGGCACACTTTCAGCTGCGTATCCCGCGCTGACGGTCATCCTTGCCAATCGCTTTCTCGGCGAATCACTGTCGCCCCTCCAGGTCGCCGGAGTCGTCTGCGTCATTGCAGGCTGCCTCGGACTCGCGTATTCGCGACCCGATCCGGGCAGGAAAAAGACCCGGGCGCGATGGATGCCGCTCGCCGGTGTCGCGTTGTTGATCTGGGGCGTAAACGGCACGCTTATCAAGTATGCGTACGCCTACTACGGCGACAACGAAGCCAATATCGCAAACGAAGCCAACATGGCGCTACTGATCGCGATCGGCGGCCTGCTCACACTCGGGATCTACGGCTTCCTGTTTGGCCGCAAGGGCGCAATGTCCGGAAAGGAGTGGACGCGATCGTTCCTGCCCATGGCAACCATGGCCCTGGGCGGACTGATGGCCGCCATCGCCTACAAGAAGGGTCCTGCGTCGATCGTTTCTCCCTTGTCGGGCGCGTATCCGGTGGTCACGCTCGGCTTTGCCTGGGCCATCCTGAAGGAACGGCCGACGGTCCTACACTGGATCGCCATCGCGGCGATCCTGGCAGGATTCGTACTCACGACGATTGGCGCAGGCTGAGGCACAATGGCGGTCGGGGGAACATCCATGAATCGCATGTTCATCGCGATCGTCTTCACTCTGATGATCATGCCGCTCGCGCGTGCCACGGAGTCGGGTCCCGCCGATGTGGCCTCGCGCGCGCGGATGCGCCTGATTTCGCAGGAGCAATACTTCAATTCGCTGGACTACGTGTTCGGGCCGGACATCACGGTCGCGGCGCATTTTGCGCCGTTCCAGCGGACGGACGGGCTGCTCGCGAGCGGTGGTGCCAAGGCCGGCGTGACCATCGCGCAGATGCAGGAGTTCCAGCGCACGGCGAGTTCGTTGGCCGGGCAGGTCGTGAGCCCCGCCAACCGCGCTTACCTCGTTCGTTGCACGCCTCGCAACGACACGAGCGCGGATCGCGACTGCGCACGCGACTTCCTGCTGCCCGTCGGGAGATTGCTGTTCCGTCGCCCGCTGGACAAGTCGCTTGCTGACCAGGTCGTCGCCCGCAGCGTCGACGGGGCGAACGAATTGAACGATTTCTACGGCGGCCTCGCAGTGGCGCTCGAGGGGCTGCTGATGTCGCCGCAGGCGCTGTTCGTCGCGGATCGTGCAACGCCCGACCCGGCACGGCCGGGCTACGCGCGGCTCGATTCCTTCTCGCTCGCGAGCCGGCTCAGCTTCTTCCTGTGGAACGCGGCTCCCGACGACGAGCTGCTGCGCGCCGCCGAGAAGGGCGAGCTCGACAGTCCAGAGGGCCTCGCAAAGTCGGTCGACCGGATGCTGGCGAGCCCACGGCTCGAGACCGGCGTGCGTGCGTTCTTCGACGACATGCTGCGCTTCGACGACCTCGCGGTTCTGGCCAAGGATCCCGGCATATACCCGGCATTCGGCGCCGAGACCATCGCCGACGCACGCGAGCAGACGCTGCGCACGCTCGTCGATCATCTGATCGTCAGGGAGCGCGACTACCGCGCGCTGTTCACGAGCCGCGACACGTTCATCTCGCCACCGCTCGCCGTGATCTACGGCGTGGCGGCACCCCCAGGCTGGACCGCCTACGAAGGTCCGCCCGGGAGCCCGCGCGCGGGACTGCTGACCCAGGTC
>JANNNQ010000198.1:0-1654 GCA_031398625.1 Pseudomonadota bacterium | reverse complement strand
GTGTTCCACGCAACTGAGCGCGCCGACGCGGTGGCCTGCGCCATCGAGGACCTGGGGCAGCAGGCGCTGTATGCGATGCCATCGTCGCTGCGTGCACTGCCGCAGGATCGGGTGCCACTGCGGGCCTTCGACACGGTCGGCCTGCCCGCATTGCGCGCCCTGCTGACCGCCGATGCCGGCCCGATCACGGCACTCACGACGTCGGTTGCACAAACCAGTGAGCCGCTTCAAGGCCTGGACGCGCTGGCCGACGAGCTGGCCGCCGCCGGGCACGGGCTGATCATGGTGATGGGCAAGGGAGGTGTGGGCAAGACAACGGTGGCCGCAGCCCTGGCTTTGGGGCTGATCCAGCGCGGCAAGACCGTGCACTTGAGCACCACCGATCCGGCTGCCCATCTGGCGGGAACACTGAACGGCGACGTGCCGGGTTTGACTGTGAGCCGCATCGACCCGAAGGTCGAAACGCATCGCTACATCGACAAGATCATGGCGGCCAAGTCACCCAAGCTCGACGCGGCAGAGCAGGCGCTGCTGCTGGAAGACCTGCAATCGCCCTGCACCGAAGAGGTGGCGGTCTTCCATGCATTCTCGCGCATCGTCAGCGAAGGCCGCAGCGCCTTCGTCGTTCTGGACACGGCACCCACGGGTCATTCCATGTTGCTGATGGACGCGACCGGCGCCTATCACCGGCAAATGACGCGCGAGTTCGAAGGACATGACGCCGCGCGCGTCGTCACGCCCTTGATGCGGCTGCAGGACGCCGCGTACACGAAGATCATTCTGGTCACGCTGCCCGAGGTGACGCCGGTGTCGCAGGCGGCTGCGCTGCAGGAGGACCTTCGCCGCGCCAGCATCGAGCCCTATGCATGGGTGCTCAACAAGAGCGTGCTGGCCGCGGGCACCCGAGACCTTTTGCTGGCTGCACGACTGGCGGGCGAGCGCAAGCAGATGGAGCGCATGGCCGCTGGCTTGGCCAAGCGCATCTTCACGCTTCCTTGGCTGACCGTGCCGCCGATCGGATTCGCCGAGTTGTCCAAGCTGGTTGTCAAGCCATTGCAAGCTGCGGCGACCCACGCCTGAGCCCCACCAATCACTCCATCGAGGTTTCCCATATACGGATTCACCACTACGCTCGGCGGCACCACGTTCGACCAAGCCCTCGCCAAGACCCTGGCCGCGCCGAAAGCCGAAGGCTTCGGCGTGCTGAGCGACATCGATGTGCAACACGCCATGAAAGAGAAGCTCCGCGTCGACTTGCCGCCTTACCGCATCATTGTTGCCTGCTCACCACCGCTGGCGCACCCGGCCCCGCAGGCCGTGCCCGACCTCGGCCTGCTGTTGCCGTGCAACGTGATCGTGCGCGGGGAAGCACCGGAGCGCGTCGTGGCCCGGTTCCTCGACCCGCCAATCTTGGTGAACCTGGTTGTCAAGTCCGAGGCAAAAACCGTGGCCGAAACGGCGGAGCAGGACACTAGCTTGCATCCGGCGTGCCGGGCGCGGAATCCGTCCTGCGGTCCGCGGCGCCCCTGCGGCGAAAGCGCCTGGATTTTCCTACGCGGCGATCGCTGACCAGGACACCAACCTGGGACACGCGCCCATTCTTCAGTTCCCGCACCACCAGTTTCATGCCGCCCACTCCGACGATGTCGCCCAC
>JANNNQ010000171.1:0-20451 GCA_031398625.1 Pseudomonadota bacterium | reverse complement strand
AGGACTCACTAAATGACTGACAACGATATCTACGATTCCAGCAAAATCAAAGTCTTAAAGGGTCTCGACGCGGTCCGCAAGCGACCCGGAATGTACATCGGCGATACCGACGACGGCACCGGTCTCCACCACATGGTGTTCGAGGTTGTCGACAACTCCATTGACGAAGCCTTGGCTGGCTACTGCACGGAAGTCACGGTTACGGTCCACGCAGACGAGTCGGTCACCGTGTCCGATAACGGCCGTGGAATACCTGTGGATATCCATCCGGAGGAAGGCCGGTCGGCAGCCGATGTACATTCCGGGTCGCTTGCGGACCGCGTCGAGACCCTTTAAGACTTTGATTTTGCTGGAATCGTAGATATCGTTGTCAGTCATTTAGTGAGTCCTGCTGAACGAGGCGGCGAGTATAGCATCGGCCTTGTTTTTCCTTGTTCCACGTGAAACGTCTGCCCTGCCAACCGCAAACCAAGCCGGGATTCGTCGAGGGCGGTAACGACCAGTTGGGCGGGAATCTGCACGACCAGCGACAGCAGGCGCTGCAAGTTATCCACATCTAGCTCGGCCGCCGGATCATCAACCAACAGCGCCGTCAAGGTGCCTCCTCCGGTCGCGCGATGCTGGGTCTGTGCAAGGAGCAGCGCCGCGGCAAGCAGCTTCTGCTGTCCACGCGAGACCCTGTCCTTCGCGACCATCCCGTCGACGCGCACCACCAGATCAGCCCGGTGCGGACCGACTGATGTCGCCCCACGCAACACGTCCCGGGTCCAGGACTCCCCCAACGCCACCTCAAATGCTCGGTCGCCAGGCCAACCCTGCTGCAGCGAGAGCTGGACATCGAGACCGAGGAGTTGCTTGCCGAATTCCGAAGCCCAGGGAGACAGCAACTGAAGATAGGCGTAACGCTGCTCGGCAATCAGATTCCCCGCTTCAACCAGTTCCGAATCCCACACTCGGACCTGTGCGGGAGGGAGCCTGGCCTTTAGGGCAGCGTTCCGTTGTCTGAGTGCTCGCTGATACCGCCGCCAGGCGCCGACAAAGCTTCGTTCCACGTGGAACACACCCCAGTCGAGAAATCGGCGCCGGTGGCCCGGCCCGTCTTCCAGAAGACGGTGCACCTCCGGATCGATGATCTGCACGGGTAACGCCTCTGCCATCTCCGCAAAGCCGGTGGCTGGCTTTCCGCCTAAGCGGATCTCGGTTCCCTGCCGCGAGCCACGAACACCGAGCGTAACCAGGGCATTGGACGCTGAATTCACCTGGCCTACCGCAGAGAACGCTGCAGTGCCGTTCCGGATCAACGCATCGAGTTGCGGACTGCGAAACGAACGCCCGCAACTCAGGAAGAAGATGGCTTCCAGCAGGGAAGTCTTGCCGGATGCGTTTTCGCCTGTGATCAGGGTGAAGCGGGAATCGAAGTCGAGCCTGGCGTGCTCGATGCACCTGAAGTCGCGAATCTCAATCGCAGCGAGCGTCATGCCTTCAGGACAAGCCCATTCCCGTCAAAGCCGCATCGGCATGACGACGTAGCGGGTATCCGTCACGCCTGGTGCGTTGACGAGGCAGCTGTTGCTTGAGTCGGTCAGGCCGATCTCCACTTCGTTGCCATCTACGGCGGCCAGCGCATCGAGCAGGTAGTTCACGTTGAATCCGATCTCCATTTCATCGCCTTCATAGCCCACATCCAGTTCCTCTTCCGCTTCCTCCTGCTCGGGGTTATGAGCCTGCAAGGTCAGGAGTTTGGATTTCAGGCCCAGGCGAATGCCGCGGTACTTTTCGTTGCTGAGAATCGCAGCCCGTTGCAGGGCGGCTCGCAAGGTATCGCGATCTGCCTTGACGAGCTTGGGGGGGTGAGGAGGGATAACGCGGCTGTATTCCGGGAAACGGCCATCAATCAGCTTCGATGTGAAGCGAATCTCGCCAATCTGGATGCGAACGTGATTGCTGCCTATTGCCAACTCGACGTCGCCCTCCCCGGACAGGAGTCGTTGCAGCTCCAGTACGCCTTTCCGCGGCACGATCACCTGCAAGGGCGCACTGCCCGACGTCACGCCGGCCTGCTCGAGCTCAACCTGGCACAAAGCGAGCCGATGCCCGTCGGTCGCTACCGTTCGAAGCATTTTCGCGTCTACTTCCAGCAACAAGCCATTCAGGTAGTAGCGCACGTCCTGCTGCGCCATCGAGAAATGGGTCTTGTCGAGTAACCGGCGGAACTCAGCCTGCTTGAGCCGCAGCGTCTGCTGGGCGTGGATCTGTTCGACCGTCGGAAAATCTCCGGCCGGCAGCGTCGCCAGCGTGAAGCGACTCTTGCCTGAGCGAACCAGCGCCCGCTCGCCTTCGATGCTGACCGTCACGTTCGCCTTTTCGGGAAGCGCCCGAATGATGTCCAGGAACTTGCGCCCGGGAACGGTGACATCCCCTGCTTGCTGCAGGTTGACTTCGGTCGCTGCGACGAGCTCAACCTCGAGGTCAGTGGCAGTGATCGCGAGGTTGCCGTCCTTGCCTGACAACAGCACGTTCGCCAGGATGGGCATGGTCTGCCGACGTTCCACGACGCCCATGACGTTCTGGAGAGGAGCCAGGATGGCTTCACGAACCGCACTGAACTTCATTGCTGCACCTTCACCACTTGAAAAGGAATCCGTTGTATTAGAAATCTTGAAGTCTTGAGGATTAAGAACCAGATTATGGTAGTTACTGTTAGTGCGGCCTGTATCTGTGGGTAAGCCATGAAAACAACCGCAGAACAGCGCGTTGTGGCAGGCATAAACCGCCGCGCAACCCCGGTATCCCCTGTCGTCAGCCTGTGCGCTGCCTGTGGATGAAAAACCCGTCCGCCATCACACAGGATATCCACACCCCTTTCCCCAGCTTATCCCGCCAGTGTGCGCAGGAGGTTCAGATAGTCCTCGTTCGTACGCGTTTCCGACTCACGCAGTTCCTTGATCTTGCGACACGCATGCAGCACGGTCGTGTGGTCGCGGCCACCAAACGCATCGCCGATCTCGGGGAGACTGTGGTTGGTCAGTTCCTTCGCGAGGCCCATTGCCAGCTGCCGCGGGCGCGTGATTGAACGGCTCCGGCGTTTCGACAGCAGATCCGCGACCCGGATCTTGTAGTACTCGGCAACCGTCTTCTGGATGTTGTCGATCGTGACCAGTCGATCCTGCAGTGCCAGCAGATCGCGCAGGGCCTCCTTTGCGAAATCCAGCGTGATGGGCCGCCCGGTGAACTGCGAATTGGCGATCACGCGCCGCAAGGCTCCTTCCAGCTCGCGGATGTTCGAGCGGATGCGCTTCGCGATGAAAAAGGCGACTTCTTCGGGCAGCTCGACCCGTCCTGCACTGGCCTTGCTCATCAGGATGGCGACGCAGGTCTCGAGTTCCGGCGGCTCGATGGCCACTGTCAGACCCCAGCCAAACCGTGATTTCAGCCGCTCCTCGAGACCATCGACCTCCTTCGGATACCGGTCGCAAGTGAGGATGACCTGCTGCTGGCCCTCGAGCAGCGCGTTGAACGTATGGAAGAACTCTTCCTGCGAGCGCTCCTTGCCGGCGAAGAACTGGATGTCATCGATGAGCAACGCATCCAGCGATCGGTAAGCGACCTTGAAATCGTTGATCGTGTTGTGCTGGAGCGCCCGCACCATGTCCCCGACAAACCGCTCCGAATGGACATAGGCGACCTTGGCCTGGGGACTCCGGCTGCGAATCATGTTGCCAACCGAATGCATCAGGTGGGTTTTGCCCAGGCCGACGCCGCCATAGATGAACAGCGGGTTATAGGCGCGCCCGGGATTTTCGCCCACCTGGATGGCCGCGGCCTTCGCGAGCTGGTTGCTCTTGCCCTCGACGAAATTCGCGAAAGTGAAATCCGCGTTCAATCGACCGCCTGGAACCAGGTTCACGGCCGGTTCGCGGGCAGGATTGCGTGCTTCGCCATTCGCTGCCGGGACAGGAGCTGCAACTCCGCGCCTCGAACCCACCTCGAGCACCACAGAGGGAGCCGGATCAGGGGCGGATTCGCCGACCAGCTGATGGATCCGCTGCACGACATTCTGGTTGATCCAGTCCACCACGAACCGGTTGGGCGCGAGAAGCCGCAGGACCTGATCGTCTTCCACTGCCTGCAACGGCCGTATCCACGTGTTGAAGTGTTGCTCCGGCAACTCGGCTTCGAGTTGTCTGAGACAAAGGTTCCACAACGAACCGTGCACAGGTCGTCCTCTCGAAGGTCAGCAGCGAAAGAGTGGGGCGGAGCAGGAAGGCGGGGCAGTCTATACCGATGCCGGTCGGGTTATCCACAGCTTGAAAAGCGCTTGACAGCCCGCTGCAAAGCGAGCGGCCGAGACATCCCGCGCCCCTGTAACACGCGCTTTCCAGCTTGACACCCCCGACCTCGGTGCGTACCCTTGCCAGCCTTCTTTTGGGGCCACCAATCCCTTGTTTTAAGGGCACTTTCAATCCTGGAAGAAATGCCACCGGCCGCAGTCGTCATCTTTCGCGGAAGTCATCGTCATGAAGCGCACGTATCAACCGAGCAACCTGCATCGCAAGCGGACTCACGGGTTTCGTGCACGCATGGCAACCAAGGGCGGGCGCCTCGTGCTGGCCCGTCGTCGGGCCAAGGGCCGCAAGCGCCTGACGGTCTGACTTCTGTCCCGTATCGATCCGCACAGGCCGGTAGCTCGTTACGTTTCCTGAATCCGAGAATCGGCCCTGCCGCCTGACTCCGGCGCAGCGCCTGAGAACCAAGCGTGAATTCGATGGCGTGTACGGCCAGTCGCGCCGCTCCGCCGACGCCAGCTTCATGGTGCTCGCCCGCCGCAACACGCTTGGCATCGCGCGCCTCGGGCTGTCGATCTCGGCACGTGCCGTAGGGAATGCCGTGCGCCGCAACCTGGTCAAACGCCTGATCCGCGAATCCTTCCGCCTGCACCAGCATGAGCTCCCCGCTGCCGACATCGTGGTCAACGCCCGCAGCGCCGTGCGCAACGCCGACAATAATGCGATCCTGCGCAGCCTCGAACGACACTGGCAGGCCATAACCCAAGCATGCGCGCGTTCCTGATCTTCCTGCTCGACTGCTACCGCGGAGGCATCAGCCCTCTGCTCGGGCCGCGCTGCCGTTTTTTCCCGAGCTGCTCCTGCTACGCGCAGGAAGCCATTACCCGGCATGGTTCGCTGGCAGGCGTCTATCTCACGGTGCGACGGCTGTCGCGCTGTCATCCGTGGCATCCGGGCGGCTACGACCCGGTGCCTGCGGATTCGCCCCTCATTCGACGGAAAGCGCCTCTTCATGGATAACCAACGCATCATCGGGTGGGGCGCGCTCGCGCTCCTCCTCTGGCTCAACTTCATCACGTGGCAGCAGGATTTCGCGCCCGTGGTGGTCACACCGCCCCCGGCTGTCGAAACCCCGGCAGCACGCACGACCGAGTTGCCGGCGTTGCCACCCGCCACGACCACCGCTGCGCCGGCTTTGACACCTGCAACCGAAACACCGCCCTCATCGGCAGCTGCAGCGGCGGCTCCTGCCATTCGCGTGGTCACGGACGTGCTCGACATCAAGGTCAGCACGCAAGGCGGCGAACTCCAGACAGCCGATCTCCTCAAGTATCCGCGGGTGAAGAATCGCCCTGACGAGCCGGTGCGGCTCTTGAACGACACGGGCAGCACGCTGTTCCTGGCCCGATCCGGATTGCGCGCCGCGGGCGGCCGCGCTGAACCGAATCACCTGGCGATTTTCCAGGCTGCGGCTCCCGAGTTCAGGCTTGAAGACGGACAGGACGCGCTGACCGTGCCCCTGGCGTGGACAGACGGGCAGGGTCTGGTCGTCACGAAGAGCTATACCTTCCGTCGTGGCAGTTACATTGTCGACGTCCGCTACGAAGTCGTGAACCAGTCCCCGAGCGACTGGCAAGCCGCCTCGTACCTCCAGCTCGTGCGGCACTATGAGCCGGTAAGCCGTTCGATGTTCGACGTCGAGAGTTATGCCTATCGCGGTCCGGCGATCCGGGACGGCAAAGCGTACCGCCGGCTGGACATGGAAGATGACGAAGACCGCCAGTTCAGCGGCAGCTTCGCCGGCGGCTGGCTGGCAGCCATGCAGCATCATTTTGTCGTCGCGGCCGTGCCGCCCGTCGAGCAGACCTACGATTACCAGCTGGCGGTGGATGCCGAGAACGATTTCGTCCTCTCCTACCGCGGGCCGCTGCAAACCGTCGCCGCCGGCTCCACGGGCCACTTCGAGGAAACGCTGTTTGTCGGCCCCAAACTGCAGGAGCAGCTGGCGGTAGCCGGCCCACGGCTGGAACTGGTCGCAGACTACGGGATGCTGACCATCCTTTCCGAGCCACTTTTCTGGGTGCTGGAGAAGATCTACAGCTTCGTCGGCAACTGGGGCTGGTCGATCATCTTCACCACCTTCCTGATCAAGCTGGTTTTCTACAAGCTCACGGAAACCAGCGGCCGGTCGATGGCAAAAATGCGCAACCTCGCGCCGCGCATCAAGGCCGTGCAGGAACGGTTCAAGGACGACCGCGAGCAGCTCGGCCGCGCGATGATGGATCTCTACAAGAAGGAGAAGATCAATCCGCTCGCAGGCTGTCTGCCCATCCTCGTGCAGATCCCCGTGTTCCTCGCGTTCTACTGGGTACTGCTCGAGAGCGTGGAAATGCGCCAGGCGCCGTTCCTCGGGTGGATCACGGACCTCTCGTCCCGTGATCCCTACTTCGTGCTGCCGGTACTGATGGGCGTGGCGATGTTCGGGCAGTTCCGCCTGAACCCGCAGCCGCCCGATCCGATCCAGGCCAAGGTGTTCGCGTTCATGCCGGTCATCATGACGGTGATGATGGCGTGGTTCCCTTCGGGCCTCGTGCTGTACTGGATCACGAACACCGTGATCTCCATCGCGCAGCAGTGGAACATCAACCGTGTGGTCGCTGCAGGCGACAGAAAGGGCTGACGCTCGCGGGCCAGCCTGCCGCCGCTGCGCGGGCCTTCAGGGACAACGTGAGCGCGACAGCCACCATCGCCGCGATTGCCACTGCGCCGGGGCGTTCCGGTATCGGGGTCGTGCGGATTTCGGGGCCCAGGGCCCCTGAGATCGCGCACGCAATGCTCGGCATGCTGCCGCCACCCCGCCTCGCGACGTTGCGCCCATTCCTGTCGGCAGACGGCGAAGTGCTGGATGAAGGGCTGGCGCTGTACTTCGTGGCGCCCCAGTCCTTCACGGGCGAACACCTGCTTGAACTCCAGGGCCACGGGGGACCCGTCGTGCTGGACCGCCTCCTTGCGCGAGCCCTTGAACTGGGTGCGCGACTCGCGGAACCCGGCGAGTTCAGCCGTCGCGCTTTCCTCAACGGCAAGATCGATCTGCTCGCTGCCGAAGCCATCGCCGATCTCATCGACAGCGGCTCGACCCAGGCAGCGCGCGCTGCGATGCGTTCGCTGCAGGGGGAGTTCTCGGGCCGGATCCACGAGCTGGTCGAGGCGCTCACCACCGCGCGCATGCACGTCGAGGCCGCCATCGATTTTCCGGAGGAGGAGATCGATCTCCTGGGCGACGGCGTCCTGCGCGAGCGCCTGGCGGATATCGGCAACCGTTTCCGCGGGATCATTGCAGCCAGCCGGCAAGGCGCGCTGTTGCGCGAAGGCATGCGGGTCGTGATTGCCGGCAAACCCAACGCCGGCAAGTCCAGCCTGCTCAATCGGCTGGCCGGTTACGACGCCGCCATTGTCACGCCGATCCCCGGCACGACGCGCGATCCGCTGCGTGAGCACATCCACATCGACGGCCTGCCATTCCACCTCATTGATACTGCGGGCCTGCGCGACGACGCAGACATGATCGAAGCGGAAGGCATCCGCCGTGCCCGCAATGAAATGACGCGTGCCGATCGCATTCTCTATGTCATTGATGCGACGGAGCTGCCGACGCCCGCAGCGCTCGAGCAGCAGCTCGCGGCACTCCCGCAGGCGCCGGTGACCCTCGTGCTGAACAAGATGGATCTCTGCATGGCGCCGGTGTCGCTGCAAACCGTGCATACCGAGCTGCCGTTGTCGACAGTGACGGGCCAGGGGCTCACGGAGCTGCGTCAGCATCTGAAGGAGCGCGCGGGATTCCAGGAAGCGGAGGCCGGAGTGTTCTCTGCCCGCCGCCGTCACCTCGATGCATTGGCCCGTGCCGAGTCGCATGCCATCGCTGCCGGCAAGCTGCTGGTGGAGCAGCGCGCGGGTGAACTGGTCGCTGAGGAACTGCACGCCGCACAATTCGCGTTGGGCGAAATCACCGGCGAAGTCACGTCCGATGACCTCCTCGGCCGGATCTTCTCGTCGTTCTGCATCGGCAAGTAGCGGGCAGATGGAGTCCCTGCTGCTCCTGCTGGTCTGCGCCCTCCTCGGCATCCTGGCGGCCCGTTTCGTGCGGGGCGCCGCTGCCTTCGCACAGCCGCTCAACTGGTGGGTACTCAACATCGCGTTGCCCGCGCTCGTGCTCGAGCTCATCCCGAAGCTCGAGCTCGGCTGGCATCTCTGGTTCCTGCCGGTGTCGCAGTGGCTGGTGTTCCTCGGGTCCTGGCTCTTCTTCACGTTGCTCGGCAAGCTCTGGCACTGGACCCCGCAACGGGTCGGCGGCCTGACGCTGGTCGCCGGTCTGGGCAACACGATGTTCATTGCCTATCCCGTCATCGAGGCGGTGCTGGGGCGGGAGGCGCTGCCCTATGCCGTGGTCGCCGATCAGGCAGGGGCGTTCATCGCCTTCACCGTCGGCGGCGCCCTGGTGATCGCGGTCTGCAGTGGCACCGCTGGCCAACAGGGAAGTCTCCTCAACTCGATCACCCAGCGGTTGCTGCGGTTTCCGGCGCTTTACGCGATCCTCATCGGGCTCATTGTCGGGGCAGCCGGAGGCTGGCCCACATTGATTGACAACCTGTTGGTGCGGCTCGGGGCAACCCTGACCCCCCTGGCGCTGTTCTCGGCGGGATTGCAGTTCCGGCTGTACCTGGGCCGCGGTTTGCGGACGGCCGTCGCGACCGGCATCGCCTGGAAGCTGGTATTGGCTCCCCTGCTCATCGCTGCCCTTGGCTGGGCCACCGGCACGAGTGGACCGGCGTTGACGGTCGGAATCCTGCAGGCCGCAATGCCGCCCATGATTTCCGCGTCGATCCTTGCCTCGCAGCACGACCTGGAGCCCGGCCTGGTCAATACCGTGCTGGCGCTGGCTTTGCTGGTCTCCGTGGTGACCCTGCCTATCGCCGTCGCCCTGATCTAGAAAGGTATACTCCGGCGGCAATTTGCCTTACGCAAGCGAGGTTCATGATGGGGGCGGAGGAGGCACAGACGCTTGTCGAGCGCGAGCTCGCCGGACTGATCGTCACGGCGCTCAATCTCGAAGGCACAACGGCGGATGACATTGAACCGGAAGCCCCGCTGTTCGGTGGCTCTCTGGGGCTGGATTCCATCGATGCGCTGGAACTCGCGCTGGCCATCTCCCGGCGTTACGGGTTCGAGCTGCGGTCCGACGACGACAACAACACCCGCATCTTCGCGTCGTTGCGCAGTCTTGCGCAGCACGTCGAGACCCGCCGGACCACCTGACGACCCATGGCCCGGCAAACCCCCGCCTCCCTGCCTTTGCTCGGCGCTGCCGGGCAGCCTGAACTGGACGGCGTGGTTGCCTGGCGGCACGGCCGGGCGATCACGAGGGCGCGCTTTCTCCATGACGTCCTGGCCGTGGCCCGGGCGCTTCCCGACCACGCTCATGTCATCAACGTCTGCGATGACCGGTACCTCTTCATGGTGGGGTTCGCGGCAGCGGTCGTACGACGCCAGGTCAGCCTCCTGCCGCCGAGTCGCGTCGCAGGGGTCGTCGTCGCGATTGCAGCGGACTATCCCGACACCTATCTGCTGGTCGACGGTCCTGTGGGCGACGGAGCGCTGCCACAGTTCCGGATGGTCCTCGACTCCGGTCTGACTGACGCTCCCCACGCTCCGCAAGATCCGCCTTTCGTCCCGCTGATCGATGCGGAGCAGCTCGTGGCGATCCTGTTCACGTCGGGCAGCACCGGCCAGGCGATGCCGAACCGCAAGACCTGGGGCGCCCTCGTGACCGGTGCCGCAGGGCATGCACGGGCCCTGTTGCCGGATGTGCAACGCCCCCTGACCGTCGTCGCCACGGTGCCTTC
This sequence comes from Pseudomonadota bacterium, assembly GCA_031398625.1. Lineage (GTDB taxonomy): Bacteria > Pseudomonadota > Gammaproteobacteria > Steroidobacterales > Steroidobacteraceae > CAIUGU01. The sequence continues at coordinate 10,265 of JANNNQ010000171.1, read as the reverse complement.
GCAGCACATGTATGGCTTCGAGACGACGATCATGCTGCCGCTGCTCGGCTACTGCGCCGTGCAGTGTGACCGTCCGCTCTATGCGGACGACGTGCGACGGGCACTCGAGCAGACGCCCGAATCCCGCATGCTCATCACCACTCCGGTGCATTTGCGCGCGTTCGCGGAGTACACGGGAATCATGCCGGCACTCGAATTGATCCTGTGCGCGACGGCTCCGCTGACCACCAGTCTGGCTGCAGCCTGCGAGGAAAAATTCACGGCGCCGGTGAAGGAAGCGTTCGGTTGCACGGAAGCCGGCATCATGGCCACTCGCTACACGACGCGGGATGAACCCTGGACACTCCTGTCCCATTTCGTCATCGAGGCGCGCGCCGATGGCACGCTCGTGCACGGTGATCATCTCGTCGAACCGGTGTTCATGCAGGATGTCATCGAACTTCAGGACGAACGCCGCTTCCGCCTGATCGGTCGCGGCACGGACCTGGTGAACATCGCCGGCAAGCGCGCGAGCCTCGGCGACCTCAACACCCGGCTGTTGTCGATCGAAGGCGTGCGCGACGGCGTGATTTTCATGCCTGAGGCAGCAACGCAGGAAGCAGGCGCAGTCGTCCGCACCGCTGCTTTCGTCGTGGCGCCCGGGATGACGCGCGAGCAGGTGCTTGCCGCCTTGCGGCAGCTCGTGGATCCGGCATTCCTGCCTCGTCCACTGCTGCTCGTCGACGCCTTGCCGCGGAGTGAGTCGAGCAAGCTGCCCCGCGCCGCGGTGCTGAAGCTGTTCGCCGAACAGACGCGCAGTTGAACTGCGAGCAGCTCATGCCTGAGCCCAGCGCGTTCTGCCCGGTGCGCTGGCTCGTCATCCCGGCCGATCATCCTGCGCTGCCCGGCCATTTCCCGGGCCAGCCGATCGTACCGGGCGTCGTCGTCCTGGATAGCCTGCTGGCATTGCTCGAGGAAAACCGGGCGGGTGCGATGGTCAACGGCATTCCCGTTGCCAAGTTCCTCAGGGTCGCGCGGCCAGGTGACTTGCTGTTGCTTGGACTCGATCCGGCCAGCGCAGAACAGGTCCGCTTCGTCTGCTCCATCGGGGGCCAGGTTGCGGCGCGCGGAACGTTCAGCCTGGGCCAGCCCGCATGAGCGCCCAGTGGAAGGACCGCACCGAGGCCGGTTCTGGATGGCTCGTCCGCTTCATCCGCTGGCTAGCCCTCGATGTCAGTCCCGGTGCAGCCCGCATGCTGCTTTATCCGATCACGCTGTACTTCCTCATCGTCCGTGGACCCGAGCGACGCGCATCGCGCCGGTATCTTCGGCGGGTTTCCGGCCATGCGCCTTCGTTGTTCGACATCGGCCGCCACATCCACACGTTCGCGACTTCGATTCTCGATCGGGTCGCCTTGCTGAGCGGCCAGGCGTCCAGGCGAACCGTTCGTGTCCACGGCACTGAGCACATCCTCGATGCGATCGGCCACGGGCACGGGGTCCTGCTGTTCGGCTCGCATCTCGGCAGCTTCGAGGCAGTGCGCGCAGTGGGATTGTCACGCCCCGATCTCGAAGTACGCGTGTTGATGGACTACGCCCAGAATGCCCAGGTGTCGGCGATGCTGGATGCGCTGAACCCGAAAGCACGAGCGAGCGTGATCGACGCGGGTGAAGAATCCACGCGTGTGCTCCTGCAGATCCATGAAACCTTGAGTCGCGGCGGCATCGTGGGAATCCTGGCCGACCGCCCCCACGCTGGCGAAACCACCGTGCCGGCGCAGCTCCTCGGTGGCAGGATCGAGTTGCCGGTCGGTCCGTTCCGGATTGCGGCAGTGACCGGTGCTCCCGTCGTGCTGATATTCGGCCTGCTGCAGCGGGATGGCACGTACGATGTGTACTTCGAGCCCTTCGCCGAGCGAATCGCGATCCGGCGGGGATCGCGGGATGCCGATGTGTCCGTATGGGCCGAGCGGTTTGCGGCACGCCTCGAAGCCCGCATCCGCGAGGCACCCCTCAACTGGTTCAACTTCTACGATTACTGGCCGGATGAGCAGAATTAGGAAAGTCCGGCAGCGGGTGCTCAGCAGGCTGTTGCTTGCCGGAACATTGCTGTGTGCTGCGGGTAGTTCCGCCAGAGCCGCCGAGACGGCGGATCCGGCTTTCGGATTGGCGGAACTCACGGTGTTGTTGCACCGGGAGACCGCTGCCACCGCCCGATTCCACGAGCTGCAATACAGGCGGGTGCTCAAGGTTCCGCTCGAACGTGCCGGTGAGCTGCATTTCGCTCCCCCGGCGCTGTTCGAGAAGCGCGTGCTGACCCCCGTCATTGAAACCTACCGGCTCGATGGTGACACGCTGTCGATTGCCTTGCCCCAGCGCCGGACCCGGCAGCTCTCGCTGCGCAACCAGCCCTTGCTCGGTGGCTTGCTGCTGGGGTTCAAGGCGATAGTCAGTGGCAGGCTGGAAACGCTGGGCCCGGATTTCGAAACGACCGTCAGCGGAACGGCCGGGAACTGGAGCCTGGTGCTCACGCCACGGCAACCTGACGTCGCGCGTTACATCGATCACATCCTTGTCAATGGGCGGGAATCCGGGCCACAGCGTTTCGAAGTCCGCGAGCGCAACGGCGATCGCACCGTCACCGAGATCGAGCCGCTGCAGTGACCGTGAGCCAGTCCGCACGCAGCTGGTTCAGCATCGCCGGGTGGGCAGTCCTGATCGTGCTCGCGAGCATGTGGATCACGCGGTCATTGCACGTCGATTCCGATCTGCGTCTGTTCCTGCCGGAACCGGCAACCCCTGCCGAGCGCATCCTCCTGGAAGAACTCGAGGAGGGTCCGGGCACCCGCATGCTCCTTGCAGCGTTGTCCGGTGCCGAAATCGCCACGCTGGCTGCTGCCAGCGAGCAGGTGGCGACCCGCCTCCGCTCGAATGCCCTGTTCTCCCGCGTCGAGAACGGCACGCTCACATCCGCACCCGAGCTGCAGGAACTCATCGTGCGGTATCGCTACCTCTTGAGTCCGCGGCCCGGCGGCTGTGCCTGCGAGCCGGCGGCACTGCGTCGTGAACTCGATGCCCGTCTGGTTGATCTCGGTTCACCTGCGGGCGCCGTTGCGCAGGAGCTGTTGCTGCGCGATCCCACGGGGGAAGTGCAGGCCATCCTGGACAGCTGGCTGCCTGCCGTTGAGCCGCAACTGCTGGACGGGGTCTGGTTCTCGCGCGATGGCACCCAGGCGCTGCTCCTGCTGCAGACCGTGGCTCCGGGCTTTGACGCGGACCGGCAGCGGACAGCGATTGCCGCGCTGCGGTCCACCGTCGCCGAAGTCGATGAGTCGCTGGCAATGACCCTGACTGGACCCGGCGCCTTCACGGTGCTGCTGGAGGAATCGGTCCGCAGCGATGTGACGCTGCTCGGCACTTTGGCGGGGGCAGGGTCGGTCCTGTTCCTGCTGTTCGTGCTGCGGTCGCTACGCCATACCGCGCTGGGCGTTCTCACCCTCGCGACGACTGGCGTCATCGCCCTGCTCGGTGTGTCGTGGCTCTATCCGTCGGTTCATGGCATCACACTGGCGTTCGGCTTCACGCTCCTGGGCGTCGCCATGGATTATCCGGTCCACCTGATGCTGCATCTCGAGCGCGACACGACGGCGGGCACAACGCTCGATCACGTCTGGCCGACCTTGCGCCTCAGCATCCTGACAACCTGCCTCGCCTATCTCGCGCTCGTCATGACCGGCTTCACCGGCCTCACGCAGCTTGGCACTTTCACCGTGTGTGGACTCGTCGGGACCGCGATCATCATCCGGTGGGTCCTGCCGCGCTGGATTGAACCACTTCAAGCCCGTGCACCTCCTGACTGGCTGCAAGCCGTGGATCGAGCGCCACGTGTCGTGCTGCTGCCCGCACTGGTGCTGCTGGCATCTGTTGCCCTCATCACGTTCTCTTCACGGCCGCTGTGGAGCAATGAACTGGCTGGCCTCACACCCGTGCCACAGGCACTGCAGGATCTCGATGTGGAGCTACGCCGCGAGCTGGGCGCTCCCGACCTGCGCTACGTTCTCGCAGTGCAAGCCGTGGACACCCAGGCGGCGTTGCAGCGTGACGAACAGCTGCGTCCGGAACTGCAGAGGCTTGTCAGCGAGCAGATCATCGGGGGCTTCGACAGTCCCAGTCGTCTTCTTCCCAGCATCCAGCGGCAGCTGGCCATTCGGGACGCATTGCCTGACGCGAGCGACTTGAACGCCGCACTGCAAGCCGGCACCGCCGGCACGCCGTTCCGCGAGGATGCGTTTGCTGCATTCGGTGAAGACGTGGAAGCCAGCCGCGAACTGCCACCGCTGGCACCGGAATCGCTGCGGGGCACCGCGCTGGGCGAGCGTCTCGATGCCGTGCTGTTGCAACGGAGCGAAGAGGCCCTCGCGTTGATCACATTGAGCGATGTGCGGGATCCGGATCGCCTGGCAGCATGGGCCCGTGAGGCGGGCGCCGATGTCCTGCTGCTGGATCTCACGGGCACGGCAGAGCAACTGGTCGAGCGCTATCGCACCCGGGCACTCATCGCTATGGGGGCTGCGTTACTGGTCATTGCCGGTGTAATGCTTGTGCAGCTGCGATGGCGTGCGGCGCTCGCCGTGGTCCTGCCGGTGATAGCCACACTTGCTGCGACTGTTGCTGTCCTGCACCTGGCAGGCCACGCACTGACGCTCTTCCACATCGTGTCGCAGCTGCTGGTGGGCGGCCTGTCGTTTGACTACGGCCTGTTCTTCAATCGCAGCGAAGCCACTTCGGCGCATGCCTTGCGCACGCGGTACTCGGTCATGGTGTGCTGGGTCTCGACGACGGGCGCCTTTGCCTTGCTCATGCTCTCGGCAACGCCCGTGTTGCAGGCGATTGGTGGCACCGTGGCCCTGGGCGTCACGATCGGCTTTCTGCTGGCGCTGCTCGCACGGCGCCCGGATGGCGTGGAGAATCCGATCCATGCCAGATAAGGCGCTACCGGCAACCCGTGCAGCGATCGCCGCCCTGATTCCGCACCAGGGCGCCATGTGCCTGCTCGAGTCCGTGACGGCCTGGACCGAAGCCGGGATCGTGTGTACGACGTCGAGCCATGCTGCTGCCGACAATCCTTTATATCGCGATGGTCTACTGGCTGCGCTGCACCTGTGCGAGTACGGTGCGCAGGCCATGGCGCTGCATGGAGCGCTGGGTGATGCCGCCGGAGCCTCGAAGCCAGGCATGCTGGTGGCGCTGCGTGACATCAAGCTGGCTGTGGCTTGCGTCGAGCCCCGTGGCCAGCTCGAAGTCAGGGCGCAACAGGTTCAGGCCAGCGCCACCGGCTGCCAGTATGAATTCGAAGTGAAGCTCGAGGCCCGCGTGCTTGCGAGCGGCCGGGCGATGGTGTTGTTCAGGGAGCCTTCCAATCCATGATGCGCAGAGCCTTGATTACCGGCGGCAGCGGCGACATCGGCAGCGAATGTGCACGACAGCTGGCGCGCACGGGTCTGCATGTCATCGTGCACGCCAGCTCAAGACCTGAACGAGCGGAAGCCGTCGTCGCCGACATCCGGGCGACGGGGGGTTCCGCTGAATCCCTCGCGTGCGACCTGACCGACGCTGGCGTTACACAGGCGGCGATGACCGCACTGGCTGCCAGTGAGCCCATCCAGGTGATCGTTCATTGCGCCGGCATCCATCTCGACGGCCCGCTGGCCGGCATGAGCGACGACCAGTGGCATCGCGTGATCGATGTCTCGCTGCATGGGTTCTTCCATGTCACGCGGCCCCTGCTGCTGCCGATGCTGCGCACCCGTTGGGGCAGGGTGGTGGCGTTGTCGTCCATAGCCGGCCAGATGGGCAACCGCGGCCAGGCCAATTACGCCGCTGCCAAAGCCGGCCTGCACGGCGCGGTGCTGTCGCTGGCGAAGGAAGTAGCCACCCGCGGCGTCACCGCCAATGTCGTTGCACCCGGACTCATCGCGGGTTCGATGACCGACGGCCTGTTCGATGCGGAGCGCGTGAAGCAGATGGTGCCTATGGGGCGCATGGGCACGCCCGCCGAGGTCGCGGCCGTCGTCGCTTTCCTGGCTTCTGATGCGGCAAGCTATGTGTCCGGACAGATCATTGGCGTCAATGGCGCCATGGCCTGAGTTTGACCAGAGAACAAGAATGCCCCTGACCCTGACGCAGCTGGAGAGTCACCTCTTCAAGGCCGCCGACATCCTGCGCGGCAAGATGGACGCCTCGGAGTTCAAGGAATACATCTTCGGGATGCTGTTCCTGAAGCGCTGTTCCGATGTTTTCGAGGAACGACGAGAGGCGATCATCCAGCGCGAACTGGCGAAAAGGGAGACCCGCAGGAATGCCGAGAAGACGGCGGACAACCCGCGCTGGTATGGCGACTCCTTTCTTCGTTCCTTCGAGAGCAAGATGGGAGCATCTGGTCAACGAAGCTCACGTCAATGTGGGAGACGAGCTCAACAAAGCCCTGGGCGCGCTGGAGGAGAAGAATACGGCGCTGGAAGGGGTCCTCCAGCATATCGATTTCACGCGCAAGGTCGGACAGAGCAAGATCCCGGACATCCGCTTGCGCCAGCTCATCACCCATTTCAGCAGGCATCGCCTGCGCAACGAGGATTTCGAGTTTCCCGATCTTCTGGGTGCTGCCTACGAATATCTGATCAGCGAGTTCGCGGACTCGGCGGGCAAGAAGGGTGTTGAGTTCTACACGCCACGCGCCGTCGTCAGGCTGATGGTGCGGCTTGTGAAGCCCGAGCAGGGGCATCACGTTTATGACCCCTGCTGCGGTTCGGGCGGCATGCTCATTCAGGCGCGGGAGTTCGTCGACGAGCAGGGCCAGGAAGGCCGCAAGGTGGAGCTGTATGGGCAGGAGGCGAACGGCACGGTGTGGTCGATCGCCAAGATGAACATGCTGCTGCATGGCATCGCCTCTGCCGACCTGCAGAACGAGGATACGCTGGCGGAACCCCAGCATGTGGCTGGCGGCGAATTGATGCGGTTTCACCGGGTCCTGACCAATCCACCCTTCTCCATCAACTGGGGCAATACCGAGAAGGATCGGGAGGGTCGTCCGGCCTGGAACCCCAGATTTCCAGAACGTTTCCGGTTTGGCCAGGTATCACTGGGCTCGAAGAAAGCCGATCTCATGTTCGTGCAGCACATGGCACATGTCCTGGCGGACGGGGGAGTCTTGGCGACCGTCATGCCGCACGGCGTGTTGTTTCGCGGAGGCGAGGAGAAAGCCATCCGCGCCGGGATGATCGAAGAGGATCTGCTGGACGCCGTGATCGGCCTGGCGCCCAACCTCTTTTACGGCACCGGTATTCCGGCCTGCATCCTGGTCATGCGCAAGACCGTCAACGGGAAAAGCGGCAAGCTTAAAGATCGTCGCGGAAAGGTGCTGTTCATCAACGCGGACCGGGAATACTCCGAAGGCCGGGCCCAGAACTACCTGATGCCGGAGCACATCGAGAAAATCGTGAACACTTACGAGGCGTTCGCCGAGGTACCGGGCTTCTCGGCCATCGTCGACCTCGCGCAGCTCAAGGAAAACGACTTCAACCTCAACATCCGCCGTTATGCGGACAACGCGCCGCCGCCGGAACCGCACGATGTCCGCGCGCACCTGCTGGGTGGTGTTCCCATCGACGAGCTCTCGACCAAGGAACCCCTCTTCACGGCTCATGGCCTGAAGGCGGCTGATCTGCTGCAGAAGCGCGATGGCAGGTACCTCAAGTTCCGGCAGGAATTCTCCACCCGGCAGGCGCTAAAAGCAGCCATCGATGAGAATCCCGGCATCCGTGCGAAGGAGAAACAGGTTCGCGAGGCCTTCGACGCCTGGTGGCGAACCCACGGCAAGAAGATCTCGAAGCTGGCAGGACAATCCAGCTTCGTCGGGCTGCGCACCGACCTGTTGAAGAGCTTCAGCGCCGCCCTCGATCCACTGGCGCTGCTGGACCGGTTCCAGGTCCGCGGTATCGTCGCCGGCTTCTGGGACCAGTCCCGCTATGACTTCCAGACGCTGATGGTTCGCGGCAGCAAGGGCGTCATCGATGCCTGGCGCACCAGCATTGTCACAGCACTGGAAGATGAGGACGCCAAGGCTGACCCCCTCGACCACAAGCTCGTGAAGTTCCTGATGCAGGATTTCGTGAAAGACCTCGCAGGGCTGGAAGCCAGGAAGGCGGAGCTTGATGGGCAGATCAAGTCGGCATCTTCCGCTGGCGGTGATGATGATGACGATGATGACCAGGAGGCCGCGATAGACGAGGCACAGCTTGCGGCCTGGAAGAAGGAGCTGGGCTTGGTACGCAAGGAGCTCAAAGCCGGCGAAGCAGGTTTTGCCCGGCAATTGAACGCGGCGGTCGACGCGCTCGATGAGAGCAAGGCGGCAGCGCTCCTCCTGACCATTCTGCACGACGATATGCTCACTATCGTCGAGCGCCATGTCACGCAGCATCGCCAGCAGGTGATCGCGGCGTTCGAGAACTGGTGGGACAAGTACCAGGTTACGCTCGCGGAAATCGAGCACGACCGGGATGCGGCAGCCAGCCAGCTGCAGCAGTTCCTCAAGGGACTGGGCTATGCCTGACGTGCGGACCAGAAAAAAGACGGCGGCCAAGCCAGCGAACAAAGGGCCGCGCACGGTGCAGCGCGGGTCTGATCTGGTGCCTGCCGCAACTCGCCCCGACGAGCTTTCCCGCGGTAACGGAGAAGTGGTGCTCTACCAGCCTCGGGGTGGCGAGGTTGAACTGGAAGTCCAGCTGGGCGGCGAAACCGTCTGGCTGAGCCAGGCGCAGATGGTGAAACTGTTCGGGCGCAGCCAGTCCGTGGTGTCCAGACATGTCAAAAATGTCTTTACGGAGAAGGAGTTACCACGGAAAAGCAACATGCAAAAAATGCATATTGCTGGTGCGGACAAGCCGGTCGTCTTCTACAGCCTCGATACCATCATCTCTGTCGGCTACCGCGTCAAATCGCGTCAGGGCACCCGGTTTCGTATCTGGGCCACCCGGACGCTGCGCGACCACCTGCTGCGCGGCTATACGCTGAATGAACAGCGGCTGCGCGAGCGCGGCTTCACGGAGGTGGAACAGGCGATCGAGCTGCTGTCGACCACGCTCAGGAATCAGGCGCTCGTCAGCGAGCAGGGCCAAGCCGTGCTCGAAGTGGTGCAGCGCTACACCCGTGCCTGGCGGCTCCTTCTCGAGTATGACGAGAACCGTCTGGCCGCCGAGCCCGTCGATCCCGTTGCGCCTGCAGCAGGACTGACATTGAAGGACGCGCGAGCCACCATCCAGGGCCTGCGCGAATCCCTGGCGGCTCGCAATGAAGCAACGGAGCTTTTCGGCCGCGAGCGCGACAACCAGCTGGAAGGCCTCCTAGGCGCCATCGAACAGACCTTCGGCGGAGAGCCACTCTATCCCAGCGTTCAGGCGAGGGCAGCGCACCTGCTTTACTTCGTCATCAAGGACCACCCGTTTTCCGACGGCAACAAGCGCATCGGCACGCTGCTGTTCCTGGAATACCTGCGGCGGAACAAATTGCTGCTTGGCAAGGATAGCCAGCCCAGGCTCGCCGATAACGCAATGGTGGCGCTTGCCCTGTTGATCGCAGAGAGCGATCCGAAGCACAAGGAGCTGATGATAAAGCTAACCCTCAGTCTTCTTGAAATTGACAACGTATCTTCGGACGTCCTAATAGATCGCCCCAATACGGCACATGGGCTGCGGCATCAGAGCAACTGATATGCAATCAAAATGGCTCACCAAGCCAATCAGCAGCGTCTTGGAAGAGTCGTTTGCAGGCGATTGGGGCAGCGACGGAACGCCCAATGCCACGATAATTCGTGCAACCGATATGGATGACGATGGAAATATTCAAATTGCGAATGGCGCCAAACGAAAAGTCTCATCATCAAAAATCGCGCAGAAGAAACTCCGATCCGGAGACATCATATTAGAAGCTTCGGGTGGCGGACCGGAAAAACCGGTTGGCCGAGTAGCTTACTTTTCTAAAAACGATGGCATTTTCCTAAGTTCAAACTTCTTCAAAACGCTTCGACCTAACGAGCTTGTCTGCCCAAGATTTCTCTCTGGAGAGGTGGCCCCGTCTTTTGATACAGGCGGTTAAGTGACGGCTCTGCTCTTTGAGGCGAAGATATCGCCTTGTTTCAGGAGCAGCAATGAGCAAGAGATCGAGACGGAACCACTCACCGGCCTTCAAGGCGAAAGTGGCACTGGAAGCCATGAAGGGCGAGCAGACGGTCA
>JANNNQ010000161.1:0-1729 GCA_031398625.1 Pseudomonadota bacterium | reverse complement strand
CATCGCTTGCCGAACTCCAGGAAGAGTGAAGTGTCCGACCCCGGTCGGGCTCGGTATTCGAAGCCGGCCTTGTCGAGCAATTCAATGGCGTCCCCGAAGGAGTACGTTCGGTAATCGGTCGTCTGCTGCATGACCGTCTTTGTGCCGTCGGTCAAAGAATAGTGCTTACGAAAACCGCTCTGGATCGGCATGATCTGCTGTGCGTACTCCATGCCGTTGGCCACCGGTGCGGCATAGTCCAGGTGTGCCGACTGGATGCCCAGCAACAAGGTTCCGCCCGGTGCCAAGTGCGCGGCAAGACGTTCGAATCCCTGCTGGTTCTCCTGGTCGTCCCGGATATGACTCACCATCGAGAAATCGCCGCCTGACCCACCCCGGGTGAAGTACCAGACTCCCCCGTACGAAAAGGCCAGGTCATAGGTTTGGTCCAAGCACAGCGTAACGACATTCTGCCGGGCCATCGTGATTTGGGGGTGTGACCTCAGTCGCTCCGTGGCGATATCGAGCATCGCCTGAGTCAGATCGACCCCGGTAATCTGTGACTGCGGGCAGCGGGCGACCAGTCGTTCAAGAATGAGCCCCGTTCCGGAACCAATTTCCAGAATGGAACCGGCCTGGTCGAAGCGAGCGAGGTGGCCGACGATCGCGTCGTAGTCGTAGTACCCGGATGTCATGATCAGGTCGTAGGACGCGGACATCTCTGTGTAATCGCTCACTTCGATCCATTCTCCGTCGTGCCGGGTCGCCGGGACATGTTCCGGTGGGGGCATTGGACCCCAGCATCGGGAGGTTACCTCAACACTGAACGAATTGTACTATTAGCCTGGGCGAAGGTTGACCAAGGAAATGTGATGTAGTTCTCAACTGCTCAGACGTAGACTCGACTGAACGAACAATCAGAGTAGTCGACCTGTGCGGGCAGCGCCAATGCTCCCAGTGTGGTACAAGCAATGATAATTGTCCTCAGCGCGGAAAATAGTCCGCCCCGCGCTTTTCTCCACCAGTGTGAATACAGGTAGCGTCCGGGACGCCTGAGGAGCCGTTGGTAGTGCGGGTCGAAGCGCCCAGCGGAATCGGCGTGCACCTGCTCGTATTCGGGTAACGAATGCGGCCGAATTCCATTCCCACCGTCGAACGCGATCTCCATCTTGATCCGATCATCACCCGCGAAAATAGACTGCCCATTACGCTTTCAAGCGTCGGGCGGCTGTCAGCGCCTCGGCGGCGGCAGGGCGCCTCACAGCCGGATCCGATGGTTGTGAGGCGCCGGTAACCACGGATGATGCCTGGGGGTGATCTCGGTGTAATGGGTGGGTCCTACGGTCACAGTGGTGGGTCTTCGCGGGCGGGCCTGCCGGTCGTGGTCGTGTGCTCGAGGATGTGAGTTCGGGAGGGCCAGGTTTTGAGCCACCAGCAAAATGAAGCCGTAGTACACGACCATCATCGCCAGCGTCAACCACCAGCCGAAGCTGCTGCGTTTTGCCTTGAGCTCCTGGTATATCGGATGGCTCGCGATTTTTTGCACCAAATCATCTTTCATCGTTTTCTCCTCGTGGGTAGATCTGCAATTGTTGCGGTCGCGGCCAATGCGCGCGGGTCCTCGGCGATCCGATTGCGCTTGGCTGTCTCCGGCCTGAAAAACGTGTTTTTGCTGCCCCCTGCTCCACGCATTCTATTCACGCCGAATAAGCCTCCAGTCCAAGATGAACCACGGTGGCCACGTTGGCGC
>JANNNQ010000138.1:0-2436 GCA_031398625.1 Pseudomonadota bacterium | reverse complement strand
AGCCCCTGCCGCATTGATTCCACGAACAGCGACGGAGTCATATCAGGTCGACCACGCGGCCCATACACAGTGAAAAAACGCACAATGCGGGTCGGCATAGCGTAGTGGTGATGAGCAGTGTACGCTATCACTTCTGCGGTCTTTTTGGTGGCGGCATAGTAAGAGAGCGGCTTATCGCTTGGCGACTCTTCGCTCCACGGAGTCGGCGACCGACCATAGACTGAAGAGGTCGAGGCCAGAACAAAGCCTTGGACACCGCTCTGCCCTGCGGCTTCTAGCAGGTTGAGTGTGCCACGGACGTTGACATCTTCATAGAGCAATGGTCGCTCCATCGATGGGCGCGGTCCAGCCATGGCGCCAAGATGGGCGACTTTATCCGGCCGGTAGCGTTCGAACAACTCGGTGAGCGCCGCCATGTCGCGAAAGTCAGTCTCAATGAGCGTGAAGCCCGCATGCGCGCTTGCCGTGGCGATGTTCTGCCGCTTGCGCGCCGGGTCGTAGTAGTCGTTAAAGTTATCGAGGCAGACCACTTCATTGCCACGTACTAGCAGCGCGTCACACAGGTGGCTGCCAATGAAGCCGGCTCCGCCTGTCACGAGATATCGCACTCTACTTCTCCCTAATCAAGCGAGCTCACCACGGCGGTGCAGTTGCTCACGGAACCAGGGGATCGTACGGCGCAGCCCGTCCTCCAGGCTGACGCGCGGCTCCCACCCCAGCACCCGCTGTGCCTTCGCGATGTCCGGCTGACGCACCTGCGGATCGTCCTGCGTTCGCAGCGGCTGGTACACTAACCCAGCCCTGTTCCCCGTCAACTCGTTCACCAGTTCCGCGAACCCCTTGATCGTGAACTCATCGGGGTTACCGATATTTACCGGCTCCACCTCATCGCTCTGCAGCAACCGCACGATCCCCTCTACCAGGTCATCCACATATTGGAACGAGCGTGTCTGCTGACCATCTCCGTAGGCCGTCAGCGGCTCACCTCGTAACGCCTGCTGAATAAAGTTCGGCACCACTCGCCCGTCCCTTAATCGCATACGTGGCCCGTAGGTATTGAAGATTCGTACAATCCGCGTCGCCACACCGTGGTATGTGTGGTACGCCATGGTCATGGCCTCAGCAAATCGCTTGGCCTCGTCATAGACCCCGCGCGGCCCAATTGGGTTGACGTACCCGTAGTAGCTCTCTGGCTGTGGGTGGATTTGTGGGTCGCCATAGACTTCGGAAGTGGAGGCGAGTAGGAAACGAGCGCCCTTGGCCTTCGCAAGACCAAGCGCCTTGTGGGTGCCAAGCGCGCCAACTTTGAGAGTCTGGATAGGCAACTCAAGATAGTCGACCGGCGAGGCTGGCGAGGCGAAGTGCAGAATAGCGTCGAGTGGGCCGTCAACAAAGATGTAGTTGGTGACGTCATGCTTGATGAACGTGAAGCGCTCGTGGCCGGCGAGATGAGCGATGTTGTCGGTGGCGCCGGTGATGAGATTGTCCATGGCAATGACGGTGTGGCCGTCTGCAAGGAAGCGGTCGCACAGATGCGATCCCAGAAAACCTGCCCCACCTGTAATGAGAACACGCATGATGACGATAATCCCTTTCGAGTCATTGTCTGTCTATGAAAAAGCGCGTTCCCGCATCAGGAAGCATGCTGATACGGCTCAGCAGGATGCAAGTGTTCGTGAGCGACATATCGGACGGCAGATGCGGGAATTTGAACCGGAAGAAATGGGCTCAATGGCTCGGTCACAAGGAGTTGGACAACTCCTCGGAGCTCGGCAATGCTGAACGGTCGTGGCAGAACGGCGCTCGCTCCTGCTTCCAGCATTCGCTGATACTCAGCCTCGCGCCCGCTATCCGTGATAATTAAGATAGGCAGAAAGCGTAAGGCATACTGAACACGGATACGCCTCAGTAAAGCCAGCCCTTCTGTCATGGGATGGGGAGCGTCGATGATCACGAAGCTGCATACGTGACGTGCGAGTTGTTCAAGTGCCTCCACCTCATCAGCCGCCGGCACTACAGTACAGCCGTGTGGTCGGAGGATATGGATGATGACGCGGCGATGGACAATGTTGCCATCAAGGAGCAGAACTGTCGTCATAGATTTCCTGACGCGGCAGAGTCAGAGGTGCTTAATGAGACACCAGCGATTACCAGAAGGCAGAGGCGTATACGTCACTTCATCGACGAGGTTGCGAATGAGAAAAAGCCCATAGCCGTGAACTTGAGGCTCCTCGAGACTGGGCTCAGGCACCTTGTCGATGTCAAATGGCTGACCGGTATCGTACAACTCAATGATCAGCCGGCGTGGTTCTCCTACAAGTGTGAGTGTCAGCACAATACGCCCGGCGGGCTCTTTGGCATAGGCGTAGTCGATGATGTTCGTGCAGGTTTCGTGGACGGCAAGCTGCACACTGTAAACTACACGTTCCCGGTCGG
>JANNNQ010000276.1:0-1583 GCA_031398625.1 Pseudomonadota bacterium | reverse complement strand
GCCAAAGCCCGCCAGGATGACCGGCGCATCCTGCGGGGTGTCGAGGCCAGGCGCCTGCGCCGCCTGGCCGCGGCCGTAGCGCGGCAACACAAAGCGGTCGATCGCCACCAGCAGCAGCGGCGTCAGCAGCATTGACAAGGCCACCGCGCCCACCAACACCGAGCTCACCTGCGCGCTGAAGACCCCGGCGCCTGTGGCCTGCTGGAACACCACGAACGCGAACTCGCCGCCTTGCGCCAGCAGCAGCGTGAAGACCGGCCGCTCCTGGTAGGGCAGCGCCATGGCGCGCGACAGGCCCCACAGCACCAGCGCCTTGACGGCCAGGAAGCCCACCAGCACAGCAGCCACCACGCCGGCCTGGGCCCACAGCGCCGCGAAGTCCACCGACATGCCCACGGCCATGAAGAACAGGCCCAGCAGCAGGCCCTTGAACGGCTCCACGTCGGTTTCCAGCTCGCGCGTGTATTCGCTTTCGGCCAGCAGCACGCCGCCCAGGAAGGCGCCTAGCGCCATGGACAGGCCGACCGCCTGCATCAGCGCCGCGATGCCCACCACCAGCCCCAGCGCGGCGGCGGTAAAGATCTCCGGCGTTTTGCTGCGGGCAATCCAGCGCAGCGCCTGGCGCAGGGCCAGCCGGCCCACGCCGATGATGGCGGCGACCACGCCCAGCGCCTTGCCGGCTTCCAGCCAGGGGTTCTCCGTCGCGGCGGCCCCGGTGCCCAGCAGCGGGATCAGCGCCAGGATGGGAATGGCTGCCACGTCTTGGTACAGCAGGATGGAGAAGCCCGCCTGGCCGGAGGTGGTGGGCAGCAGGTTGCGGTCGGCCATGACCTGCAGTGCCACGGCGGTGGACGACAAGGCCAGCCCCAGCGCGCCCACCAGGGCCCATTTCCAGGGCACGCCCAGCGCCACGGCCAGCGCGAATAACAGCGCCGCGCAGGCCAGCACCTGCGCCGTGCCCCAGCCGAAGATGGGCCGGCGCAGGGCCCACAGCCGGCGCGGCTCCAGCTCCAGGCCGACCAGGAACAGCATCAGCACGACGCCGAACTCGGCGAAGTGCAGGATGGTCTCCGGCTGCGACACCAGCTTCAGCCCGAAGGGGCCGATCACGATGCCGGCGGCCAGGTAGCCGATGATGGAGCCCAGGCCCAGCGCCTTGGCCAAGGGCACCGCGATCACCGCGGCGGCGAGGAATACCAGGCTGGCGATCAGCCAACTGCTGCTGTGATCCATGGTCAGCCTTGTTCAATGAGGTGGGGCCGGTCGGCATCGGCAATCTCGCAGGCCGCGCACTCGGGCAGGTCTTGCAGCTCCGGCCAAGCCGGGTAGTCGGCCAGGCGCTGCGCAAACACGCCGGCGTGCGCCGCGATCTCCGCATCGCTGGCGCCATGGGCGCCATGCAGCAGCATGGGCGGCAGCATGCGCATGCCGCACAGCGCGGCGGTCTGGTCGTAGGGCGGCAGGAAGGCGTCGAAGAAATAGCGGTTGTAGCCGTCCGGCCGGTACGCGTCTTCGTGTCCGCCGGTGGAGGCCACCAGCCACAGGTCTTTGCCTGCCAGCGCCCGGCCGCCGTGGCCATAGGC
>JANNNQ010000274.1:0-20067 GCA_031398625.1 Pseudomonadota bacterium | reverse complement strand
GAATCGATCAGCAGTACGCCTTTACAGCGTTCAGCCTCATCCAGGTAGGCGGTTGCCCAAACCACCGCTATTCCGTCGCCCACCAGCTTGTCCACCATGGTCCACAGTTCCTGGCGGCTCACCGGATCCACACCGACGCTCGGCTCGTCGAGCAGCAGGACTTTGGGCGAACCCATCAAGGCACACGCGAGCCCCAGCTTCTGTTTCATTCCGCCGGACAGCTTGCCGGCCAGGCGGCTGGTAAACGGCGCCAGGCGGGTAAAGTCCAGCATCTGCCGGAAGACTTCGTCGCGAGCGCCTTGCGCCACTCCCCGCAGGTCGGCATACAGGCGAAGGTTTTCGCCAACACTCAGATCCTCGTACAACCCGAACCGCTGAGGCATGTATCCGATACGTTCGGCCAGCAGTGAACGCTCCTGATGGACGTCCAGCCCGGCTACGGAGACACTGCCGTCGGTGGGTCGCAACAAGCCCGCCAGAATGCGCAGCAAAGTAGTCTTGCCCGCACCGTCAGGTCCCACCAGGCCCGTCAGGCAGCCCGGCTGTACGGTTGCGCTGATTCCGCGCAAGGCCTCAACGCGACCGAAGCGCTTGTTCAAGTTCAGGATCTCTATGGCCGGCCCAGACTCCGTTCCGGCGTTCATCGTGCCGCGCTCCCCGACGGGGGAACGAGGAGGGTGACGGGCATGCCCTGCCTCAACCCGTCATCGGCATCGCGAACAACGATCCGCAGGCGATACACCAGATCCGTCCGCAGGTCGGCCGTTTCCACCGTGCGCGGAGTGAATTCGGCGGTAGGTGAAACGAATCCGATCTGACCCGTGTAGAACCTTGCTGACGAATCCGTCCGCAACTGAACCTGCTTTCCGGGAACCACCTGCCCCAGCTCGGTCTCGGGCACATAGGCGCGCACGTAGATCGGGTCACGCAACGAGAGGGTAAGAACGGACCCGCCGTTGGCCACGATCGCACCGGGTTCGCGGATGCGCGCAAGCACGATGCCACTTTCCGGCGCGACGAGACGGGTGTCCGCCAGTGTTGTCTCCGCACGATCCCTGGACGCGATGGCAGCCGCAAGACGCGCCTCCGCGGCGGCGATGTCTTCGTCACGCGAACCCGCCCGCTGCAAGGAGAGCGCCTGCTCCAGTGCTTCAAGACCTGCGGCGGACGCGTCTCGCTCCGCCTGCGCAGATTCGACAGTACGCACGCTGGCCGCACCGACCATCTGCAGCGCCTTCTGCCGGTCCAGGTCCGCCTCGGCCCTGGTGAATCGCGCCCGTGCTTCGTTAACCCGTTGCACTGCCTGCGCAATCTCCTGAGGCCGGTTACCAATGCGCTGACGAGCCAGCTCCGCCCGGGCGGCGAGGACTTCGGCCTCTGCGGCAGCCACTGTCTGCTCGAACGGCTCCGGATCGAGTTGGGCGACGATCTGGCCGGCCGTAACGGCATCGCCTTCATCCACGGCTATGCTGGAGATTCGCCCCGTCTGCCGGAACGCCAGCTCCACCTCGCGTACATCCACATTGCCGTACAGCGTCAGCGGTTCACCGCTTCTCGGTGGGCGATTGAAGGTGAGATAAGCCACGACGCCGAGTGCAACTGCAGATGCGGCAGCAATAGCCAGCAAGGTTTTCTTACGCACGAAGTACTCCCGATCCGAGCAGCTGCGCGGTCACGTTCCGCCGCACCGCCTCCTTGATCCTGCCGGCCTGTCCGTCACCGATGGAATCCCAGCCCATGTGGCGCAGGACTCCTGCTCGTGCGACACGCCACACCACGACCTGCCCCACCAACCCCACCACGAGCAACCGCGCCTGCTGCCGGTTCGCCTCCGCGCGCACGCGCATCACCAGTTCCGTCAGCAGTTGCAGCATCCCGCCCATGAATCCGTCGTACATCCGGTCAAACGCTGCTGTGGGACGCGCCTGCTCGCGCATGATCAGCTGGGCCCAATGCTCTGTTTCCTCACTGAGCATGAGCGCCAGCATCGCCTCGACGACCATGATGAGCGGCGGCAAGTAGAGATGGCGGCTTGCCGCGCGGCCTTTGGTCGGCAGCCGGCGAGCCAGAAGCTTTTCAACCGGGACCATTCCGGGTCCCAGAAGCGCCTTCATGCGCGCCGCAATATGGTCGAATACGGCGAGGTAGAGCCCCTGCTTGCCGCCGAAATGGTAGCCAATCAGGGCCTGATTGACGCCCGCCTCCCTGGCCAGATCCCGTGTCGATACCGCATCGAAGCCATGAGCAGCGAACTCTTTCAGTGCAGCCACAATCAGTGCCCGGCGCGTCCCGTCGCCCCTGCTGCTCCGCTGCTTGAAGGTAGTCTGCTGCATTCCCGGCCTCGGGTTAATCATTTGATCAATTAATTCTCATGCACAAGAGCAGCGCGAGTCAAGTGACCTCGATCCCCAGGCGATGCTCCACCGTCAAGAAACCACAAGATTTGCAAACCGGCGCGCAAAGGGGCTGCGAGTCCCCTAATCTCGGAGCGTCGGTTGCGGATGCCGGGTTCGGCATCCCGCTTCCTGGCGACCGGATGGATGTCTCCCCGGTCCTGGACAAACTCCTGAGGGCACTCGCCATGAGAATGATGAAGAAACTGATCCTTCTGTGTTCTTTCGCTGGCGTCGCAAATGCGCAGATGCCGTCGCCGGAAGACATCATGAAAGACAACGACAAGAACAGCGACGGGTCGATCACCAAGGAAGAAGCGGCAGCGACACCGCTGTCGCAGTTTTTCGACGAGATTGACTCCAACAAGGACGGCAAGATCGTGCTGGCGGAGTTGCAGGCAATGCGCCCCCCCCGGCTGACGCCTACGGGCACCCGTCGCGACCAGCCGGCCTGCGATAACGATGGGATAGTGGTAGTTGCGAGCTATTCGAACGCGTCGAGCGCCGTCAGCAATAGCGGCGTCGTGAGGGCCGCCACCATTGTCGAGATGACCAGGCTGCCAGCCACGGCTCCCTGCAGGGCCTTGAAATGCATTGACATCAGATAGACGTTGGCTCCCACGGCGCAGGAAGCCAGCAGCACGATGGCGTTCGTCTCGATCGACGGGAGACCGAGAACAATCGCAAGTCCCCACACCACCAGCGGCTGCACGACCAGCTTGAGGGCCGAAATGGCCGCACTCTGCTGCCATTCAGCGCGGATCGGGTATTCAGCCAGACCGAGTCCCACCACTGCGAGCGAGAGCGGCGAGGCAATGGTGCCCAACGCGGCAAGTGGCACATCGATCAGCTGCGGCAACTCGATGCCGGTCATTCCGAACAACGTCCCCAGCACGATGGCGGCGATGATCGGGTTGGTAATGACGCCCCAGGCCGTTTTGGCGAATCCCCGCACGGAGAAAGCGCCCTTCCTTGCCCACTCGACGGAGACACTCACCAGCGTCCAGAGAATGAGGGCGTTGAACACCAGCACGAGGGCAACGGGCGGCAGCGCTTCCGGACCCAGCGTCACCCGGGCGAGCGGCAAACCGAGCAAGACGTTGTTCGAGAACACGCCCCCCAGCCCGAAGATCGATTGCCCGACGCCATCGAGCCGGAAGACACGGGACGCCACGAGTCGCCCGATGACGAAGACGATCAGGCAGCCGCCAAAGAAGGCAATGAGCAGCCGTGGATCCACCGGCGGCAGGTGCGAGAACGCAGCCATCATGCGGAATAGGAAGGCCGGCAGTGCGACGGCAAACGTGAACGTCGACAGCCAGACCGTCCACTTGCGAGGCCATTTACGCCACAGTCCCAGCAGATACCCCCCGAACACGATGCCGAAGAGGGGTAAAGCCAGCAGGAAGTACCGGGAGAAAAGGGGCATCGGGATCGTCACCAGGCCGCAATCGCGCCTGCGAACAGCTGGCACAGCAGCGCCCCCACAAGGGTCATCGAGAAGCCCCACGCGAGCAGCTGGTAGAAAACGCGCCTCGATTGCCCGGGATCGACCACTGCGGCGACGCACAGTGCGCCGATGGTTGAAAGCGGCGACACGTCGACGAGCGAGGAACCGACATTGATGCTGAGTGCGATGGCCACCGGATCGCCACCCCCCAGTTGCTCGACGACACCCGGCACGGTAGGCAGGAAGGCGGGCATGACCACGCCCGACGTGCTGCTGTAGGTGGAGATGACGCCAGTGACAAAGGCGATCACGCCATTGATGGTGTCCGGCGTTGCAATGGCGGCGATCATGCGCGTGAAGAGATCCATTCCGCCCTGCGATTCGAGAATCGCGATCAGCGTGGCCATGCCGGTCACCATGAGGATGATGCTCCACGGTACTTGCCGGATCGCCTCCGCCTCGTCCGCCGCCCGCAGGATCATGAGCAGCAGCGCAGCGCCGAACGCGCTGAGCCCGACATTCAGACCGAACACCACGACCCCCGCTATCCAGAGCAGCAGGATCGCCAGCGTGCGCTGCTGTGCCGGGCTCATGGGCTCGAACGAGGTTGGCGGCAGCATCGGCATCGGGCTCGCCGCAGCGGGGGCGCGCCAGCGAAACAAATAGTAGCCATAGGCCAGCGCCGCCACGAACGCATGGGCCAGCAGGTTGGCGAGCATGACCGCGGCTTCGTGATCGACGAGTCCCACGGAGGCCATGCGCGAATTCGCAATGATGCCCACGGCACTGATGGGCGACAGGTTGCCCGCATTGGCTCCGTTGGCCACCATCAACGCGGTCAGCATCGGCGGCAGATCAACGCGCGCCCCCACGACCATCGCAAGCGGCACCACCAGTGCGACGCCCGGCACCGCTCCCGGTCCGACTGCGGCAAACACGAAAGCGAGCCCGAAGAACATCAGCGGCATCGCGCGCACGTTGCCGCGTACCAGGAGGATCGCCCGGTGGCTCAACGCCTCGAACGTGCGATTGACCTGGGCAATCGCGAACAGCAGCGTAACCCCGGTCAGCGTGAGGAACAGGGACGACGGGAAGCCGCCGAGAACGGCTTCCGGACGGAGACCCGCCAGATAGACGCCGATGAGCCATGCGCAGACGACAGCGATGAGCCCGACGTTGATGCGCGAGAACATCGAGAGCACGATCGCAGCAAACAGCGCGATCACCGACGCGACAGCAGCCGTCATTCCCCCTCCTCGTTCTGGCCAGCTCCGGCTCACGCTCCGGGCGGACTGTCCTGCAGGATTTCGTCGGCGACGTGGAAGGCGTGATTGGCGGCGGGCACTCCGCAATAGATTGCGGCCTGCAGCAATACCTCCTTGATCTCCTCGGGAGTGACGCCGTTGTTGCGGGCAGCCCGCAGGTGCAGTTTGAGCTCCTCCGTGCGGTTGAGCGCCACCATCATCGCGATCGTGAGCAGGCTGCGCGTGTGGCGCGGCAACCCCGGCCGTGTCCAGATGGAACCCCAGGCGTACTCGGTGATGAATGCCTGGAACTCCGCGGTGAACGGCGTCCGCCTTGCCAGCGACTTGTCGACATGCGCATCGCCCAGTACTGCACGGCGTACCGTCATGCCCGCCTTGTATCGTTCAGTGTCTGCCATGCGGACTGCTCCGGAAGGGTTCACTCCGCCGTGGCGGCGGACAGGACTCGATCGATGAAGTCGTGACTTGAACCAAGCGCCGTCGAGGGGTCGAACAACTGCCCAAGCCCGGTTGGTCCAAGGATCTTCGTTACTTCGGGGTCGGCACCGAGCACTGCCTGCAGCGAGCGTCCGTCCGACCGGGCAACCTCGCAGGCACGCGACACCCGCTCGTGCGCGGCCTGCTTGCCCAACGATTCCGCAAGGTGGAACGACACCCGCTCTGCATAGATGAGGCCATGCGTGATATCGAGATTGGCGCGCATGCGGACGGCATCGATGTCGAGTCCCTGCACGACTCCCGTCATGGCTGCAAGACTGCCAGCGGTCAGCTCGAAGATCGCCGGCAGCGTCTCCCATTCGGAAGGCCAGTTGCCAAGGCCTCGCTCGTGTTCCTGGGGCAAGGCGGAATAGAGCGTCGCCACCAGCCCGGGAACCCGCACCGCCGCTGCCAGTGCCACCGCGCACCCGACCGGGTTGCGCTTGTGGGGCATGGTCGAGGAGCCCCCGCGGCCTGGACCTGCCGGTTCGAACACTTCCGCCACTTCGGTCTGCGCGAGCAGTGACAGGTCACGTGCCAGCTTGCCCAGCGTGCCAGCCGCCAGGCCAGTGATCGCGCCCGCCTCGGCAATGCGATCGCGTTGCGCATGCCAGGGCAGTGCCGGCAGATCGAGATCGAGTTCGATGGCGAGCTGTTGCGCGACTTCCAGTCCGCGCGTTCCGAGCGAAGCCAGGGTGCCGGCCGCCCCGCCGAACTGCAGCACCAGCAGTCGTTTTCGCGACTCACGCAGACGGGCGCGGTCGCGCAGCAATCCATCCAGCCAGCCAGCCGCCTTGAGCCCAAAAGTGACTGGCACCGCATGCTGTAGCCAGGTCCTCCCGGCCAGCACGGTATCCCGCTGGGCACGCGCAATCTGGGCGAGCGTGGTGATCAACGTGGTCAGCGAACGCTCCAGCAGATCGAGGGCCGAACGCAGCTGCAGCACCCGAGCGGTATCGATCACATCCTGGCTGGTAGCACCCCAATGGACCCAGCGAGCCGCTTGCCCGTCCACAGCGGCCACCCGGGCAGTGAGGGCGTTGACCACCGGGATCGCCAGATTGCCCGCATCGCGAGCCTGCCCTGCCAAGGCTCGAAGATCGAAAGCCGCGACAGTGCAGGCGGTGGCAATACTGCTCGCGGCAGCGGCAGGAATCACGCCGCAGCGACCTTGGGCGCGGGCCAGTGCGGCTTCGAAGTCCAGCATGCGCTGCACGCCTGCGGCGTCGGCAAACACGGCCTGCATGGCGTCGTCGCGGAACAGGGAATCCAGCATCGTTTGATTTCTGGCAGCGGAATGCGATGGCCGCATCGTAGCAGAAGGCTCCGACGGCCCGCTTGCGTCGCGAGCGCAAGTTCGCCCGCCAGTTCGAAATCCCTGTCGTCCAGATACTCCGCTGAGCGCGGCAGCTCGATCTGACCGCGCAAGGTCTTCGTGGTTTCAGGACTCCGCAGCACCTGACTCCGGACGAAGCAACCGCAGAACCGCTTCAGCCGCAAGCTTGCGATGCTTCTTGCGGAGCTTGGGTTCGGACAGGTCGCGCCCGAAAAGCAGGCCAAGCGTGTGGCGGTTCGACACCCGGAAGAAGCAGAAAGCGCTGATCAGCAGGTGCACGTCGAGCGGGTCCACGTCCGCACGGAAAACGCCTTCGGCCCGGCCGCGCTTCATGATCTCGCTCAAGGTCTCGATCGCGCTCGCATTCACATCCCGCAGCGTCGGCAGCTTCGCCAGGTGCTTGCCGCGATGGATGTTCTCGATCGCCACCAGGCGGATGAAGTTGACGTGGGTTTCGTCGTAGTCGAACGTGAGTTCGACCAGCTTGCGGATGGCCTCCATCGGGGGCAGCTCGTTGAGGTGCGACTGCACTTCGCGCTGCCGGATGTCGGCGTACGCCTTCTGCAGCACGGCCCTGTACAGCCCCTCCTTGCCGCCGAAGTAGTAGTAGATCATGCGCTTCGAGGTCTGCGTCTTTTCCGCGATCGCATCGACGCGTGCACCGCTCAGGCCATTGACGGCAAACTCTTCGGTCGCAATGGCAAGAATGTCTTCCTTGGACCGGTTGGCGTCGGAATCGGCCTCTGCCGTTTTTGCAGTTCTGGTCGTCCGCTTCTTGCCGCGCATGGTTCCTCGTCGCACTCCCGTCATGGATCAGCTTCGAGGCAGTATAGCCGGTGCCTTCTGGAGAGATACCGGCAGCCTCGCCTGCAAGGCACGCTGTTGCCCGCGTCGATCCTTCGGTTACGCTAGCCGCATGAACATGAAAACGAGCCGCCCACCCCTTGTCGAACCACGGGACTGGACCAGCCAGCCTCCTTACATCTATCCGGAGTACCGGTCCACGCCGCTTCGGGGTCCGACCCGGCCGCTGCTTCCCATCGACACGGCGCTCGGGAATCTGGTGGCGCCGGTCTATGGTCAGGAGGAGATCGGGCCTTTCGATCACGACCTCACCCGCAACGCCCGCCGCAATGGAGAACCGCTCGGCGAACGCATCGTGGTGACCGGCAGGGTCCTGGACGAGAGGGGTCGGCCCGTACCCGACACGCTGATCGAGATCTGGCAGGCCAATTCAGCCGGACGCTACATCCACGTGGTCGACCAGCACGATGCGCCGCTCGATCCCAATTTCCTGGGAGCAGGGCGCTGCCTCACGGATGCGGACGGTCGCTACCGCTTCCTCACGGTCAAACCCGGGGCCTACCCCTGGGGCAACCATCACAACGCCTGGCGGCCCAATCACATTCATTTCTCGCTGTTCGGCCAGAGCTTCGCCAGCCGGCTGGTGACCCAGATGTATTTCCCGGGCGATCCGCTCTTCGCATTCGACCCGATCTTCCAGAGCGCCCCGCTCGCTGTCCGGGACCGGATGGTGTCGACGTTGACGCTCGACGTCACAGAGCCGGGTTTTGCACTGGGCTACGTGTTCGACATTGTCCTGCGCGGCGATGCCGCGACGCCGATGGAGAGCTGATCATGCCCCCCAGGCTCAGGCAAACGCCTTCACAGACGGTCGGCCCCTTCTTCGCGTACGGGCTGACGGCCCGGCAGTACGGGTATGCGCATACGAACCTGTTTCCGGCCGCCCTCGCCGAACCTCACGCCGCCGGTACGCCTATCTGCATTACGGGCCGGGTGTTCGATGGCGAGAACAGGACCATTCCGGATGCACTAATCGAGATCGCCCACCTGGACGCCGCAGGCCAGCCCGTAACCTCGCTCGCGACTGCCCGTGCCACCGGATTCCGTGGCTTCGGGCGCTCGGGGACGGGCTCCGCAGCCGATCACTCCTTTTCCTTTCGCACCATCAAGCCGGGCGCTTCGCGGGGTGAAGCGCCCCACGTCAATGTGATCGTGACGATGCGGGGCCTGCTCGTGCACGCCTTTACCCGACTCTATTTCGACGACGAGGCGGCGGCCAATGCTGCCGACCCGGTGCTGGCCTCCGTGCCTCAGGACCGCCGCGCGACCCTGCTTGCGTCACGTGACCAGGCCCTGGCCGGCGTCGCGCTTTATCGCTTCGACATCCGGATGCAGGGACCGCAGGAAACGGTTTTCTTCGACCTCTAGCAAGAACCATAAAGAACCACAGGGACAAACATGCGAGTGCAGGTGGTCATCGTCGGTGCCGGTCCATCCGGCCTGCTGCTGGGGCAGCTGCTGCATCTGGCGGGCATCGACAGCATCGTGATCGAACAGCGCAGCCGTGAATATGTGCTCGGGCGCATCCGGGCAGGCGTACTCGAGCAGGGCACGGTGGACCTGCTGGACGAAGCACGGGTCGGCAAACGGCTGCACGCGGAAGGCCTGGTTCACGACGGTTTCGACCTGTGCTTCGGTGGCGTGCGGCATCGCATCGACATGCATGCCCTCACTGCCAGGCATGTCGTGGTCTATGGCCAGACCGAAGTGAGCCGCGACCTGATGGATGCCCGCGAGCAGGCGGGAGCGAAGATCGTCTACGAAGCCGCCGACGTCAGCCTGCACGACTTCGACTCAGGGCGGCCGCGCGTGCGGTACGTGAAGGATGGCAAGGCCGTCGAGCTGGAGTGCGACTACATTGCAGGCTGCGATGGCTATCACGGCGTCAGCCGGCAGAGCGTGCCGCAGGCAGCCTTGAGGACTTTCGAACGCGTGTATCCCTTCGGCTGGCTCGGCATCCTGTCAGACACCCCCCCCGTTTCCCACGAACTGATCTATTCGCATCACGAGCGGGGCTTTGCCTTGTGCAGCATGCGGTCGCTGAAGCGCAGCCGCTATTACATCCAGTGTTCGCTGGACGAGAAGATCGAGGAGTGGCCGGACAACCGGTTCTGGGATGAGCTGCGCCTGCGGCTGGACTCCCACGCCGCAGAATCGATGGTGACGGGACCCTCCATCGAGAAGAGCATCGCACCGCTCCGGAGTTTCGTTGCCGAACCGATGCGCTTCGGGAGGCTCTTCCTGGCGGGAGACGCCGCCCACATCGTGCCGCCCACCGGCGCAAAGGGACTGAACCTGGCGGCTGCCGACGTGCGTTACCTGTCGCGGGCGCTGATCGATCGCTATCGCAGCGGCCGCGAGACCGAACTCGATGCGTACTCGGACCGCTGCCTCAGGCGCGTCTGGAAAGCCGAACGGTTCTCGTGGTGGATGACGTCCCTCCTCCACAGGTTTCCCGAGACGGGCGAGTTCGGACAGAAAATCCAGCTGGCGGAACTGGACTACGTCACCGGCTCCCAGGCAGCCGCCACCTCGCTCGCGGAAAACTACGTCGGCCTGCCGTTCTGAGAAGGACGCGGCTGGTCACTTCACCGGTAGCTGCCGCACCGTGAGCATGGCGACCACCATGGGCACCGCAAACACGTAGTAGAGATCCCGCGCCTCGAAGCCGCCATCCAGCAGCATTCCCGCGGCGATGGGCGCTAGGATCGCACCGAGCCGGCCGATGCCGATGGCCCATCCCATGCCCGTGGCGCGGTTCGCTGGCGGATACAGCAGCGGCGTGATCGCGTAGAGCGAAACCATCGAACCGAAGATGACGATGCCGATCGCAAGCGCCAGGACAAAGGAGGCAGCAAGCGTCGAGGCAAAGAACGCATAGGCTGCCATCGCCACCGCGGTCGCCACCATGCTCAGGGCCGACAGGCCCTTGAGTGATCCCTTGACGGACAGCCACGCGAAGAGCGACCCGCCGATGATGCCGCCGATGTTCAGCAGCACCCCGCCCGTGACGCCCTGCTGCGCGGACATTCCTGCCGCCACCAGCAGCCGGGGCGTCCAGCTGAGCACGAAGTAGAAGCCCAGCATGACCATGAAGAACGAAGCCCAGACCAGGAGCGTGTTGCGGCCGGAAGCCCCGTGGAACAGGTCCTTGAGACCGGTCTGCGGTTTCGTCGCGACAACGACCATCGGCAGCTCGGCGACCGCCGCCCGGCCCATGCGTTCGAGCAGCCGGTTGAGTCTGGCCAGGGCATTCGCGGGCCGGCGGGCGAGCAGGAAGTCGAGCGATTCGGGCAGCCGCCACAGCACGATGGGAATCATGGCGGCCGAGACCAGGCCGCCGAACACGAAGACCGACCGCCAGCCATAGTTCACCAGCAGCGATGCCGCGATGATCCCGCCAATGGTCGCGCCGATGGGATAGCCGGTGGCCTGCAGGCTGATGGCGGCACTGCGCCACTTCTGCGAGGAATACTCGCTGGTGATGACATTGATGCTCGCCAGCATGCCGCCGATGCCGAGCCCGGTGACGGCCCGGAGCGCGGCAAGTTGCGTCGGGCTCGTTGCCACCGACGAGAGCAGCATGCCCACCGTCAGCAGGACGAGGCAGAGCAGGACCAGGTTGCGGCGGCCAAACCGGTCGGCGAACGGCGCGAGGAACAGGGACCCGGCCGCCATGCCGAAGAGGCCGGAGCTGAGCAGCACGCCCACCTCGGCACCGGACAGCCCCCACTCCTTCGCGACCTCTGAGGCGGTGAACGCCATCACGAGGACATCGAAGCCGTCCAGCATGTTGAGCGTGACGCAGATCGCGACGGCAACTACCTGGAAGGCGCTCATTTCGCCCGTATCGATCGTGTCCTGGACTCTTGTTGTCATCTAGGGAAGCTCTGATTTACCTACATGTATCAAGCGAGCAGCGATGCAACTGATTGAAAGACCATGGTTGAAAATGCGTCGCCAGTTTCAGATAGCACTATTTCAGAGGTTCCCTAGGGAACCTCTGCACAGGTTTCACGGCCGCGACGGCGTTCCCGGCCCTCAGAGCAGCGCGAGCAGGCGCCCATAAGCCCCAGGATCGAACAGCGCCACGAACAGCAACCCGATGACCGCGCCACCCAGGTGGGCATCGTGATTGATGCGGCCAGTCTGCCGGCGAGCCGCGTACCACGAGTAAGCCAGGTAGCCGACGGCGAACAGGGGCGCTGGAATCGGCACCGGGATCGGGATGATATAGAGCGACTGGGAGGGAAAGTAGACGATCGATGCGAACAGGACGGCCGAGATCGCGCCGGAAGCGCCGAGCGAGGCGTAGTCCGGATTGTTCCGGTGTTTCCACCAGGTTCCCGCGTTGCTCAGGACCAGCGCAACGAAATAGAGGATGACGAAACGCGCGGTGCCGATGGTTCGCTCGAGCCCCGGAGCGAAGAAGTAGAACGTCATCATGTTGAAGAACAGGTGAGCGCCGTCCGCATGGACGAAGCCGCTGGTGATCGCACTGAAGTACTCGCGTCGGCGGAGAAACCAGTAGGGACGGAACAGGCACCTGTCGATCAGTCCCGACTTGCCATACAGCGCCACGAGGCTGGCGATGAG
Organism: Pseudomonadota bacterium; assembly: GCA_031398625.1. Lineage (GTDB taxonomy): Bacteria > Pseudomonadota > Gammaproteobacteria > Steroidobacterales > Steroidobacteraceae > CAIUGU01. Next base: position 7,686 of record JANNNQ010000274.1, on the reverse strand, counting down.
GGTCGCCAGGAAGATGGCGACCGCGCCCAATCCGTACCCCTGAGGCATGCGTCTACCGGTGCTGGCGCGGGCAATGAGGGAGCTTCAGGCGGGCAGATCGGCCAGCCGGAACAACCTGGCGACGAAACTGCGATCCGGCGCGACATCGGGCGAGGCGACCAGCTCGATGACTTCTTCCCCGGGCTGCACCAGGCCCCGGCCCAGCAGCGTGTAATCGGAGAATCCCGCGCCGAAGACGGAGGGAATGGCCGGGTCATGGAATCCGACGCGGATCTTCACGTCGACCTGGTCGCCCTTCTGCACGTAGTGGCCGACGTAGAACGCACCCGAATCCCCGCCAGTGACTTTGCCGGCATTGAACGCCACGACACCGCCACCGTAATCGAAGCGTGCGCCGTCGAGCATGATGAACCGCACCATCCAGAGTGCATCGATCGACATGTAAGGCTCCCCCCGGAAAATCTTGTCGGCCAAGACCGCTGCGACATCGTTGCGCAAGCGCGGCAAAGTTTACGCTATTCAAGACGCGGAGCCAGCCCGGCAGCGTGCTGCGAAATCTCTTGCAGCGCCTTATTCGACCGCAAAGCGCAACCGCTTCAGCAGCTGCCCCTGGGGGGTCAGCAGATCGACCGTCCACTCGCCGCCCGGCTCGGCCGGAAAGATCCGCTTGCGGGAATAGGTACGCCAGCCCTCGTTTCTACCGCCATGGATCTGCTCCACGATGTTCTCGACTTCGCCTCGATGCCGCCATTGGAAAATGACGGTTTGCCAGAGGCCAGTTGGCGCCCGGATGGCGGCAAATGCGACCAAGCCCACTTCCAGCTGGGCGGGTGCGAGTCGGGTAACGGCAGGACCTGGTGTCAGTTCATTGATCGACTGGGTGATCCGGGCCTCGGTGACAGTGAGGCCCGCGGCCGGGATATGACTGCGCAACTGCCATGCGACAAGCGGAAGAACCATGATGCTTGCGAGCCAGGTCGCTCTCTCGCGCCCTGTGCGCAGGGACATGAGGGCCTGCGGGAGAGTCAACAGGATCGTCCCCGTGACGATGAGCAGGGACAGGGGCAGCGAACGTTCGACGGGCAGTCGCATCACCATCGGCAGCACCACCAGCGCCGCCATCCAGCTGCAGTAGCCATGGAACAACAACCTGTTTGCAGCGCGTGCAGCCACCCAGCGTTCATAGAACGGGTCCACGGTGCTGATCGCTGCCGCTACCACGGCGAGTCCGGCAAACATCCAATGACCCAGGTCAGGCTGGGCTGCACCCAGCAGGAACGGCAGCGAGAAAAACAGCAGTTCCTGCTGCAGGGACTGGCTGATGAAATTGACGACGAGATTGCCGAGCCCGGGCTGGCCTTGCTCGATGCGCCTCCGCACGAAAGGCTCAATCAGCAACCACGGCCACCCCGCAAGCGCGATCAAGGCAACGAAACTCGCCAACGCCTCGCCACGCTGCACCAGGATGAATCCCAGCCAGCCCGCGGAGAAGCTCAGGCAGGGAAGCAGCCACGGGAAGCGGTCCAGGAATCGCTTCGTACGCTCGAATCGGCTGCGCCAGGCCATGGGAAGGTTCCGCACCGAAGTGAATGGCGCATCAGCATAGGCGCGTGACGCCCCGTTGGCTGTCGGGCAAGTCCGACAGGGAATGCACCGGGAGGCCTATCCCGCATCAACCCGTGACTCCCTAAAGTGGCAACGATTCACTCAGAAAGCCCCTCAACGGAAAGCCCCGGGAGTCGCCATGATCGGGACCATCCTGCTGATCGTTCTTGTTCTGCTGCTGGTCGGCGCGCTGCCCAGCTGGCCCCACAGCAGAAGCTGGGGGTATGGCCCAAGTGGCCTGCTCGGTGTGGTTGTGATCGTTCTGGTGATCCTGTTGCTGATGGGCCGCATCTGACCTGTTAGCCCAGACGCGTTTGCCAGCGATCAGCGGGCCTCGGCAAGCGTCAGCAGCGTGAGGCAATTCGTGGCATCGCTGAAGGCGACGCTGACCCTGCCGCGAGGCCGGCCGAACTCGAAATGAGCAAGGGACACGTCGCCTTCCTGTGAGGTCCAGTTGCGCAGCGGTGCCCCGTACTCGCGACTCACTTCAGCCCGGCCGAGGCAGGTTTCGCTGCGCGCGGTGGCGGGGGGCATCTTCAAGGCAACGCTGGCAGGCTGATCTCCGCGCCTCGGCGTCCAGGTCAGGGACTCGATCGTGATGCCGCTTTCCAGCTTCAGGGAACCGCTGCGGTAGACGAAAGCGTTCGCTCCGCCTGGCTCGAACTTCTGCAAGGCGATCCCGAGGGTGCGTGCGATCTTGCTCTCGTTCAACGGGAGCGCCGCTTCCAGCTCGGCGACCACTTCCCATACCGTCGTCGCCGCCTGGGCGCCGGCCGAGACCAGCAGCCCGAACGCCACTGCTCCTGCGGCGGACAGGAGACCCGGGACGCGCTTGCCGCTCTGGCCTGACACGATAGGCATCCTTACAACTTCCCCTGAAACCCGAGTTTTCGCAGCGACTGGTCGGGCGCAGGGTGCCGACGTTGCCGAGGGACCGTCAAGTGGTTTCTGGGCGCCGCGCCTCCTGGCGGTGCGGAAATCCCCGGTCGGAGCCAAACCGGTTCCCAACTGGTGCACGTCACGGCCAGGGAGGGGCGCGAACCGTTGATTTCAAAGGGTTCGCTACTGGCACGAAGCTTGTATTCCGTGAGGGAATGAAGTCCCCGCTTTCACGTCGCCATTTCCTGCAGCTGGCGGGAGCCGTCGGTGGCTCGACGGCGGTTCATCGGGTGGCGATGGGGCTGGGCCTGACACCCCCGGCACACGCCGCGGAGCGCCCCGATCTGGCTCCCCTGCCCCGCGGCCAGGCAAAGTCGGTGGTGATCCTGGGAGCGGGCATCGCCGGTCTCACGTGTGCCTATGAACTCGAGCGCAAGGGCTATGACGTCCTGGTGCTGGAAGCTTCGCACCGGACCGGTGGCCGGGTTCTCACCCTGCGCAGCGGCGACAAGGTCGACGAAATCGGCGCAACCCAGGTCTGCCAGTTCGACGAGGAACCGCACCTCTTCTTCAATGCCGGTGCCGCCCGCATTCCCGGTCATCATTCGGCCCTGCTCGGCTACTGCCGGGAGTTCGGCGTCGAACTGGCGCCCTTCATCAACGAGAACCGCAACGCCTGGGTGCAGGACGACGCCACGAACGGCGGCCGGCCGCTGCGCAATCGCGAGTACGTGGCGGACATGCGCGGCTTCGTGGCCGAGTTGCTGGCCAAGTCGCTGAACCATGCCCAGTTCGAAGCGCCGCTGACCGAGGCAGACTACACGCGACTCCTCGACTATCTCCGCCAGTTCGGCGAACTCGACCGGCAGCACCGGTACAAGGGGTCGGCGCGGGCCGGGCTCGCGCTGCACGACTACACGAAGCCGGGCAAGCTGAAATCCCCGGCCGATTTCAGGAATCTCCTGCACTCCCCGATCCTCTCGACGGCGAACTTCAGCGAAAGCTACGACCAGTCGGCCATGCTGATGGAACCGGTCGGCGGCATGGATCGCATCGTGACTGCCTTCGTGGGCCAGCTGCGCAAGCCGGTCACCCTCAACGCGATCGTGGAGCGTATCTGGCTCAAGGACAACGGCGTCGAGATCGTCTACCGCCTGAAAGGCCGCCAGCGGGTGGTCCAGGCGGACTACTGCCTCAACAGCATCCCGACCCACCTGGTCGCCGGCCTTGAGCACAATTTTCCTGCCGACTACGCCGCCGGCCTGACCGCGATTCCCCGTGGCAAGCTCGCGAAGATCGGGTTGCAGGCGAAGGAACGCTTCTGGGAACGGGAAGGCATCTACGGCGGCATCTCCTGGACGATGCAGGATATCCAGCAGATCTGGTATCCGGCGCATGGCATCCACCGGCAGAAGGGCATCGTCCTCGGTGCCTACACGTTCGGCGATGCCGTGGGCGAGAAGCTCAGCCGGCTGAATCCGCAGGGCCGCATCGAGCTCGCCCTCGCCCAGGGCTCGAAGGTGCATCCCGCTTATCGCGACCAGATGGAGAATGGCGTGGCCGTGTGCTGGCATCGGATGAACCACATGCTGGGCTGCTCGGCTCGCTGGACCGAGGCGCTGCGAGCAGAGTGGTACGAGCGGTTGCAGGCGCCCGCCGGCAATCACTGGTTGATCGGCGACCAGATCAGCTATCACCCCGGCTGGCAGGAAGGCGCGGTCCATTCCGCCTTTCACGCGCTGGCTGATCTCGGGCAACGCGTCCATGCCACCCGGCAGGCTGGCGTATGACGCGCACTCTCGCCCGACTGCTGGCGGCAGCATTCGCATTCGTGGCATCGCTCTCGAATGCCGCGGAGCCCGACCTCGCGATCTGCATGCTGTGCCATGGAACAGAGGCACGCGGCAATGCGGCCGTCCGCGCGCCCCGCATCGCCGGCATGGAAGCGTGGTATCTGAAACAGCAGCTCGGCGCCTATCGTGCCGACCTGCGCGGGACAAATCCTGACGATGTCCCGGGCCAGGAGATGCGGATCGTTGCCCTCGGTCTCGGTGACGACGCTGCGATCGACCGGATCGTGGCAGCGATCGCCCGGCTCGGCATCAAGCCCGCCAGCCCGACGATTGCCGGCGACGTCGCGCGAGGCAAGGAGCTGTACTCGGGGTGTGCCGCCTGTCATGGTCCGCAAGGCGAAGGCAACGCCTACCTGAAGGCGCCTGCCCTCGCCCACGGGTCGGACTGGTACCAGGTTGCGCAGCTCGAGAACTTCATGCAGTCACGCCGGGGTACCGCACCTGCGGATACCGGCGGACTCCAGATGCGCGCTGCCGCAGCCGCCCTGCCCGACGTCCAGGCAGCCCGGGACGTCGTGGCTTACATCAACACGCTGCGCTGAAGGCGCACTCACGGCTCCCGGGAGATGATGAAGTGAAAGCAACCCACCCGCGGCTCGGTACCTGGATGGCGGCCACCCTGCTTGCTGCAGGCGCTGCCCAAAGTGGAGCCCACGCTGCAGAAATCGTGCGCCATCCGCTCGCGGGGGGATCGACCTTCCCGATTGCCCGCGCCATAGAAGTGCCTGCGGGCACCCTGTTGCTCTTTCACAGTGGCCAGACACCGGCGCCGGCCGACCCCAAGGCGGCCCCAGGCACCGCGGCTTACTGGGGCAACACGAAAACCCAATCCTTGAGTGTGTTCGCCCGCCTGGAGGAATCCCTCAAGACCCTCAACGCCGGTTTCGGCGACGTCGTCTCGATGACGGTGTATCTCGTGGGCGATCCCGCCATGGGCGGTCGCATGGATTTCGCCGGCTTCATGGAAGCCTATTCGCAGTTCTTCGGGACCGCGGCCCAGCCCAACCTGCCTACCCGTTCGACCGTCCAGGTCGCAGGCCTCGTCCAGCCCGGGATGCTGGTTGAAATCGAGATCACGCTGGCAAAGCCGGCGCCGTAGATTCCGTTCCTGTTCTCAATAATGCCGCGCAGCGGCGGGCTTCTCCTCCGGATGCAGGTCCAGCAGGCGATCGGCTGCCTGGCTGAGGTGCAGGGGTGAGCGCGTCCAGCGAGCCAGGATCGAATAGACGGCGGGAACCGCCAGCAGCGTCAGGAAGACGGACACCAGCGTGCCGTAGAACACGACGATGCCGATCGGGCGGCGCTGCCCGGCGCCGGCGCCGGTGGCACGGTGACCATGATGATCGTCGGATGGACAAAGCTTTCGAACTGCGCCGCTTCCGCTTCGGCCAGCTCGGCGCGCACCTCGGCACTGTCCAGCTCGATGAGCACCTGCCCCTGCCGCACCAGCTCGCCCTCGCACAGCCGATGGCGGTGATGATGTTGGAGGACTTCGAGGTGACGGCTACCGACTCGTTGGCCCGTGCCGTACCCACTGTTTCGATGAGGGTGCTGAGCGGCTTGATGCTGGGGACGGCCCGGCACGGCAGGTCCGCGAAGGCCGTTGCGGAAAAACCCTAGGGTCGATTGAGGGGTACGCGGGAAGCGTCAGGCTGGCAATTCGGCGACGCTGGGGGAGGCGGCGCTACCGCCGTGCGTCCTGGTGACGGGAGAGCGGTGATGAAAATGGATCCTGTTGCGGGCGTTCCTCCGGCGCTCCTGTTCGTGCTGTGCCTGGGGTTGAACGGGTGTTCCTTGCCACAGAGCCGCATGGACGACACTGCCGATCTCGTTACCGCAACCCTGCGGGTTGACCAGGTCATCAATGCCGCCAACGCCTGCTTAGCCGCTTACGTTCGCCGCCATGATTCGCCCACGATCACGCCGGGAGATGTGCTCGACGCAGCGCTCACGGAATGCCGGCCCTACTTCGACGCCCATCGGGGGGCAGTCCACGCGCTGCTGCTGGCCGAACGGCAACCCCGTGCCAGGCGACCGGCGGTTGCACTCGCCCACGAAGAAGCGGAACGCCATGCGGCCAGCTTCCGGCGCATCGTGCGCGAGACGGGACTTGCAGTCCTGGTCCAGCGACGATCGGCCGCTTCGACCCTCCTGCCGGACGCGGAAGCAGGGGAGATTCATCTTTAGCCCGGCATCCCGGACCTGGCGCCGGCCTGCATCGCGCTGCGATTTCGCGGCTCGATGCGGTGGCTACAACTGCCAGGACAGGCTCAGCGTGCCGAACTCCGCACTCTCCCGCTGATCCTTGAAGGTATCCGTGGAAAAGGTCGCAGCAAAGCTCAGCGCGAAATCGCCATGCCGGAGGGAGAAGCCGAGCGAACCCATGCCGACCAGCGGTTCCGAGTCGACCGAGCGGCTGTCATGGAATACCGTGCCATCGAGTGGCAGGTAATGGGCCACGCCATACCCTGCAACGCCGCCGAAGAACGACACGGACCAGCCTGGCACCGGACCGACACCCACGGTCGAGGCTGTGTTGAGGCCAGCGCGCAGCGCCGTGCCTCCCAGCGCGTCCACGAGATTCCAGCCCACTTCGCCGTACATGCCGAGTCCTGCGCCCGTGAAGTACGTGCCGAGCCCGACTGTTCCCACGGGAACCAGTCTCCACTCCGCTGAATTGCCGGCACGCCCCTTGGCCGACAGATGCGCGACCGTATAGCCGACGTTGATGACCGGCTCGTCCGGCAGCTGTGCATGCCAGCCCATCGGCTCATCGCCTCCGATCAGGTCGTGGAAGTCCCGCTGTACGTCCCCGGCCTGCGAGGCAGGGCCAACGACCCCGAGCTTCAGTTGCCACGCATGCGTCCAGCGATCCTTCCGTGCATAGAGCATGCTGTCCACATACAGCACGCCGGCATAGGGCTGGTCGTCCGCGGGTGGATCCGGGTTCGTGATGTCGTCCGGAGTATGCATCTCCTGTGCAAGGGTCCACGAAGCGTACGTGGTGTAGCCGGCGTCCCCGACGAACGGGAGGAAATCCCAGAGACGGCCCCACTGGCTGACCAGACGATCGTCGTCGTAGGCATCGAGGGCGCCTGACACCCACGCAACGCCGAGGCCATTCGTGTAGTTGTTGTCAGAACCCGTAAACGAATCATTTTCCAGGGTGTAAGTCAGCGCCCCGGCAGCCCCGCCAGCTCCCCCTGGCTGTTCGTGTCGATCACCTCCGTGCCGTTGAGTGTCACCACGATCCGCTTGCCCTCGCACCGCACCTGCAATCGGTTCCACTTCCCCGCGCCGAGGTAGGCCGCCGCCTGCGGCGTCAGCTGGCGGAACAGGGCACCGCATC
>JANNNQ010000077.1:0-27370 GCA_031398625.1 Pseudomonadota bacterium | reverse complement strand
CTCGGAGGAGGGAATACCGGACGCAATACCACGATCATCCGTTCGAACTATCTGTTCGACGAGAGCGCCGCACTCTACGACCATGCCCTCAAGCTCTGGGAAGGGTTGAGTCAGGAGATCAACTACAATGTGATGTTCTCGCCCCGCGGGGTGATGATGCTGGCCCACAATGCCAATGACGTGCGGGTCCTTATGCGTCATGTGCATGCAAACAGGGTGAACGGCGTGGATAACGAATGGCTGACGCCTCAGGAGGCAAAAGCCTTTTGCCCTCCGCTCCATGTCGGCCAGGATGTCCGCTACCCGGTCATCGGCGCCACACTGCAGCGCCGTGCCGGAGTTGCCAGGCATGATGCCGTTGCGTGGGGATACGCGCGAGCTGCCAGTGCGCTCGGCGTCGACATCATCCAGAACTGTCCGGTTACCGGTATCGCACGCGATTCATCCGGCAGCGTAACCGGAGTGGAGACGCCGCTGGGATTCATCGGAGCGGGGCGAATCGGAGTGGTCGCGGCCGGACACACCAGCATCCTGATGCAGATGGCCGGTGTGAGGATGCCCCTTGAGAGCTATCCATTGCAGGCGCTGGTATCCGAGCCCGTGAAGCCCGTGTTCCCGTGCGTCGTGATGTCGAACACCGTGCACGGATATCTCAGTCAGTCAGACAAGGGCGAGCTGGTGATCGGAGCCGGCACGGATGTCTATGTCTCCTACAGCCAGACCGGCGCGCTGCATCAGCTGCAACACGCACTTGAGGCGATTTGCGAGCTGTTCCCGATTTTCCGTCGATTGCGGATGCTGCGTTCGTGGGGCGGCATTGTGGACGTCACGCCTGATCGTTCGCCGATCATCGGCTTGACTCCTGTGCGCGGCCTCTTTGTCAACTGTGGCTGGGGGACAGGCGGTTTCAAGGCGACTCCGGGTTCCGGGCATGTTTTTGCCCACACGATTGCAACGGGAGAGCCCCATCCCGTTGCCGCACCGTTTTCCATCGAGCGGTTCGCTGCCGGCCGTCTGATCGACGAGGCAGCAGCTGCTGCCGTCGCACACTAGATACTCATGCTGCTTATCGACTGTCCATTCTGCGGCCCGAGACCGGAGATCGAGTTCCGCTACGGCGGCGAAGCGCATCTTTCCCGCGTGCCCGGGAATGCTGTCACAAGCGATGAACAGTGGGTGGAGTATCTGTATTTCCGCAGCAATCCGCGCGGCCGGCACCTTGAGCGGTGGCGGCACGCCCATGGCTGCGGACGCTTCTTCAATGCTGTCCGGAACACGCTTACCGATCGGTTTGTTTCAACCTATCCGATCGGCTCTCCACCGCCGGGGAATGATTCGTGAGCCAGTCCAACCGCCTGCCGCACGGCGGCACGATCGATCGCAGTCGCAAGCTTGCTTTCGAGTTCGATGGCCGCCGCTTCACGGGGCATCCGGGAGACACGCTGGCATCAGCACTGCTTGCAAATGGAGTCCACCTGGTTGGACGCTCTTTCAAGTACCACAGGCCGAGGGGCATTCTGGGTGCCGGTGTCGAGGAACCGAATGCACTCGTCACCGTGCACCGCGGGCCTGGTCGTGACGATCCCAATACACGGGCAACAGCCATCGCTTTGTTCGACGGACTTTCGGCGAGCAGCCAGAATCGGAGGCCGTCACTGCGCTTCGATGTGGGTGCCGTCAATTCATGGCTCTCCCCGCTGCTGCCTGCAGGGTTCTACTACAAGACGTTTCTCTGGCCACGGAGTGCCTGGCATCGATTTTACGAGCCTTGGATCCGGTCGAAGGCCGGGCTCGGACCCGCGCCCACTCTCCCGGACCCAGACTGCTACGCGCAGCGCTTCGCCCACTGCGATTTGCTGATTGTCGGCGGCGGCCCGGCAGGCCTTGCGGCAGCAGACTCCGCCACAGCACAGGGGCAGCGCGTGATTCTCTGCGATGAACGGGATGAACTTGGCAGCACGCTGGTGTCGTCGGGCGAGGCGCTTGTCGAGGGTTTGCCCGCGGCTGAATGGCGACGCAGGCTGCTCGAAGCCCTGGCTACTCGGCCCAATCTGCGTATCCTGCCGCGCACAACGGCCTTTGGGTACTTTGCGCAGAACTTCGTGGGCCTCTTAGAACGTCTGGGCGATCAGGGGTCGCAGGCCCATTCAGATCCAATCCCCCCTACCAAGCAGCGCGCGCGCGAAAAACTGTGGCAGGTGCGGGCATCGCGGGTCATCCTCGCGACGGGAGCAATCGAGCGGCCGCTCGTGTTTGCCGGCAATGACCGCCCAGGCGTGATGCTTGCGAGTGCTGCACAGTCCTATATCCGCCAGTATGCGGTGCTGCCCGGGCGCCGGGTGATGGTGTGCGTTGCGGATGACAGTGGCTACGAAGCCGCAATTGCCTGTCGGCAGGCAGGTGCGGAGGTGGCGGTTTCCGACGTCAGAATGCAGGTTACGGAAGCGCAAGCGGCGAGCGCTCGCGCTGCTGGGATCGAAGATTTGCCAGGATGCGTACCAACGGGGACAGGCTGGAAGCACCGGGTGCACTCGCTAAGGGTGCATCAACTCCATGGCGACGGTTCATTCGGGCGCCGGCGAATCCACCAATGCGACCTCGTCCTGATGGCTGGTGGCTGGACGCCCACGGTGCACCTTCACTCGCAGTCGCGCGGCACTGTGGCCTGGAATGACGCGCTGCAGGCCTTTGTCCCAGACCGGTCCGTGCAGGACGTCGAGTCGGCAGGGGCCTGCCGCGGCCTTGCGGGCCTTGGATCATGCGTAGCCGATGGTCGCGCCGTCGTCACCGCCGGTGCGGCACGTTCCCCCTTGCCAGCCACCTCCCGCAGTCGTCTGGCGGTATTGCCGGGCTTTGCCGAGCATGATGCGGAGACGGCGTTCGTGGATTTCCAGAACGACGTTACGGTCCGAGACATTAGGCTTGCCATCCGCGAGGGATTCACGTCCGCCGAGCTGTTCAAGCGGTACACCACCCTGGGGATGGCGACGGATCAGGGCCGTACTTCGAACCTGAATGGACTTGCCGTAGCTGCAGACGCCTTGGGCTGCACGGCACCCCAGGTAGGGCTGACCACATTCCGGGCACCCTATACACCGGTGACCTTCGGCACACTCGCAGGTCAGCAGCGTGGCCTGGATTTCGAACCAGTGAGGGTAACTCCGATTCATCAACGCGCGGTGGCGCTCGGGGCAGTATTCGAAGATGTCGGCCAATGGAAGCGCGCCCGGTTTTTTCCGAATCGCGGTGAGGGCATGCATGCGGCAGTTGCGCGGGAATGCCGTGCCACGCGCGAGTCGGTTGGGATATTCGATGCCTCGACACTTGGCAAGATCGAGGTTGTCGGACCGGACGCTGCAGAATTCATGGACCGGATATACATCAATGCCTGGTCCAGGCTGCAACCTGGGCGCTGCCGGTATGGCGTAATGGTCCGCGACGACGGCTTCATCTATGACGACGGCGTGGTGGGCCGGCTGGCACCCGATCGTTTCCATGTGACGACAACGACCACCGGAGCCGCGCGCGTTCTGCACCATATGGAAGACTACCTGCAGACGGAATTCTCGGGCCTCCGTGCATGGCTGACATCGACGACGGAGCAGTGGGCGGTGATTGCGGTCCAGGGACCCAATGCGCGGCGGGTGCTTGCGCCACTGGTTCATGGCATCGACCTTGAGCGCGAATCGTTCCCCCACATGGCAGTGCGAATGGGCTGGATTTGCGGTGTGGCAACGCGCCTGTTCCGTGTCAGCTTCACCGGCGAACTCGGATTTGAGATCAACGTGCCCGCGGCCTGGGGAGCGATGATCTGGGAGGCAGTCTATGCCGAGGCGCTGCGTTACGATGGCGTTGCCTACGGCACAGAGACCATGCATGTACTTCGCGCCGAGAAGGGCTACATCATCGTCGGCCAGGAAACGGACGGCACGGTTACCGCGGCCGATGTGGGCCTCGACGGCCTCATCGGCAAGGACAAGGGTGATTTCGTCGGCAAGCGCTCCCTGCAACGCGCCAGCTTGCAGACCGGCAGCCGGAAGACACTGGTCGGACTACTGAGTTGCGACGGACGAAGCTTGCTCGAGGAAGGTGCCCAGATTCTTGGTGCGCCCCTTTCGCATGCCGTTGCCAACCGCTCCATCGGGCACGTCACATCGGCTTACGAGAGCGTCGCATGCGGCAGGCCAATCGCCCTGGCCCTGCTCTCCGACGGGCGTGCTCGTGTGGGACAAACGGTTCATGTCACATCGAGGCACGCGACAATCGCAGCAAAGGTCACCGGCCCGGTGTTCTATGATCCCGAGGGGGCACGACTTGCGTCCTGAAAGCCTGTCAGGAGATCCGGCAGGGACGCCGTTCGATCCCCAGCAAGGTCGGCTGATCGTGGTCCCGGGGCTCGAGTGCCGGCCGGTTCCGGACGCACAGAGATATGTCCTGCGTTGCCAGCCGGAGCATGCCGAGGTGCTCGGCCGGACGACAGGCTGGCCGCTCAAGGTATCCCTGCTGTCCGCTCACTCCGAGGGAAACCGAAGTGCCCTGCATCTCGGACCGGACGAATGGCTGCTCCTGGACTTTCACAACGCAGTGGGACACGGCGAGCTCCAATTCGCCGCCGCAGCCGCGGGGATGACCTATTCGCTCGTGGACGCAGGTCACCGGCAGTGTGCCATTCATGTGCACGGGCCCGCGGCAATCGACCTGCTTGCCGCGGGTTGTCCGCTGGATCTCGATGAATCGGCTTTTCCCGTTGACCACTGCACAAGGACGCTTCTCGGAAAAATCGAGATAGTCCTGTGGCGCCGCGAGCCGGCAAGTTTCCGGCTCGAGTTCTGGCGTTCCTACACCGACTACGCCTGGTCGTTTCTGGCGACGGCAGCCAGGCATCTCTGACGGACTGACCAGAACCTGCCGCTGGTGTCACTTACGCCGCCGCCGGGTGATGTTGCAGCCTCTCCCGGCGGCGGCAACGACGCCGTTCTAGAACTGATACTCCAGAGTCAAGCCATAAGTGCGGGGCTGCTGGTAAGTCTCAATGAATTCATAACTGTTCGCGGGGGTGGAACTCGCGGTTGTGCTGCCCGCACTGGAACCGAATGAGTTCCCGGTGGTGATCTCGTCAGTCAGGTTCTTGCCGTAGGCATAGACACCGAAACTGCCTGTCCTGATCCCGACCCGGCCGTTCAGCAGCGTATAGCCGTCGATGTAGTAGGAGCCTCCCAGGAAATCATCCCGGTAAGTTGCCTCTCCATAGGCAATGACATCGAATCGGTCATTGACCGGGAATGTCAATGCCGCAGTGCCTGCTGCGTTGATCTTCGAGACGTTCTCGAGGTCCACACCGCTTGTGCAGGACGAGTTGAAGCGGCTGACGCCCGTGAGCGAAGCCGCGGCGCCGCCTCCCACGCAGATGGTATCGGTGTACCCGACATTCGCCGTCAGCGTAAGCAGGTTGCTGGGAACGAGCGTCAATTCCAGCTCCAGGCCCTGAAGCTCGGCGTTGGTGTTGAATGCCGGGCGTGTCAGATCGGGAAGGAAGGCGGAGATCTGCAGATTCTTGCCCTCCTGCCGCCAGAGCGTAAGGTTGGCGGTCAGGCGCCGGTCGAGCCATTGCGTTTTCGCGCCGATCTCGTAGCTGTCGACTTCTTCTGGCAGCAATGCCAGCGAATTGGGCACTCCGCGCGCCGCTGTCGGTGCGCCGAGGCCGTTGCCGAAGTTGAAGCCGGTGCCCTTGAAGCCTTGTGCATACCGCAGGAAAAAGTTGATTTCCGGGTTCAGCTGAAACTGCAGCCCCGCGCTGGGGCTCAGCTTGCTGTCGCGATAGGTGGGACTCTTCACCAGCGGGATTGTCCGTCCGGACGCGCCGAATGCCGTTGCCGGACCGCCCGCCGCGATCGCTGCTCCGGCACGGTAGGCCGTCTGCTGGTAGAGCGCGCTTTTCTCCTCGATGCTGTAGCGAAGCCCGGCAAATGCCGTCCACGCATCGGTGATCCGGTAGTTCGCCTGACCATAGAGCGCATAGGAGTCGATGACTCCGCTGGAATCCTGGAAATAGGCATCGTCCTGCTGGTAGAAGTTGTATACGTCACGCCAGGTGCTGGTGGTCGATGGCACGCGAACTGTGTCCAGAAAGGCGTTCTGCGAGGCAGTCAGCACCTGCGAACCATCGCCGGTCTCCTGGAGACGGGTCTGGCTGATGTTCGAGTGCAGGAAAAAGAAGCCAGCAATGTAGTTGAACCGGTCCGTATCGGGTGAGGTGACCCGCAGTTCCTGAGTGAACTGATCGAATTTGCCCTCCGCACGAACGGCACGATTCATGTCGAAGGGACCATAGTCGTCGTCAACGGCAAACCAGTCGAATGCATCGCGCCAGGCCGTGATCGACGTGAGCGCATACGCTCCCAGATCGTAGTTGACGGTCAGGCTGGCGCCCTTGAGATTGCGTTTCTCCGGTGACGGATAGTTGAGATCGACGAGATAGGGCTCGGCGGCAACACCCGGTTCGTACAGGCTCTGGAAGCCGCCGCCAATGGGCAGTGAACCCGCGGCATTGAAGGGTCCGGACCCACCCTCGGGTGAGCTGCTCGCTTCACCAAAGTAGACGCCGCGGTCCTCGGACATGGCGTCAACAGAGAACAGCACTTCGAGTGAGTCATTCGGCGTGAAGCGCAGCAAGGCGCTTCCCCCGGTGCGATTGTTGTCGGCCAGCTCGCCGCCCGGACCGATGTTGTCCACATAGCCGTCGTCCCGGACATGGAATGCGCTGACCTTGAGGCCGAGGGTGTCCGTCAGCGGACCTCGCCAGGTCCCTGCGTACTTCTGGTAGCTGAAGTTGCCGGCTTCGGCAGTGGCGAAGCCCTCGGCTTCGTCTCCCGGCTTCTGCGACACCACGTTGATTGCCCCCGATATGGTGTTCTTCCCGTACAAAGATCCCTGTGGCCCTCGCAGGTACTCGATGCGGTCGATATCGATCAGATCGAGGTTGTAAGCGATGGGCCGTCCCTGGAACACACCGTCTACATACACTCCGAAACTCGGCTCCAGGCCGGTCGTACGGGTGTTGATGTACAGGCCGCGAATGACGACTTTCGGATTCCCGCTGAACGATTCCCCGGCGAACTGGACGTTCGGCACCAGATTCTGGAGATCCTTGAGGGTACTTGCTCCCGACAGGCGCAACACGTCGGCCGACAGTGCGGTGATCGACGTTGGCACTTCCTGGAGCCGCTCGACGCGATACTGGGCCGTAACGACTACCTCCTCGATCGGTATGTTGCCGGTGGATGGTTCGCCGGCTGAAGCCACCGTGCCGTGACAGACCGCCGCGCCGAGCGTTGCGCCAATTGCGGCGCGCAGAAGGACACTGGATTGCATGACTTCCCCTCTTTAGTGGACGAACCGATTGAATGGAACCGATCCGGCATTGATTCACGCGCCGGCAAGTGCATAAAAATCGAGCCGCAGCCATTCTATGCAGATTGACTACATATGCAATACTTGGCACGTTTCGTTGCAATTGGCGGCCGGGTTCGGTCCTTTGGCGTGGTGCGATGCGGAAAACTGCATGTATATTCAGCGGGCTGGAATGCCCGGGACATCCGGTGGGCCGGTTCTGTGCCAGACGTTGGTAACATCCGGCTGCTTTCTCTCCCGTTACCCACGATCGCTGCGGTGCCGTTGATCACGGTGCATCCGGCGCGGAGCAAGTCGAACGTGAAACCGAAAAACAGGGCCCGGGCCTCCTCTATCGACGTTGCGCAACTCGCGGGCGTGTCGCAGTCAGCCGTATCCAGGTCCTTCACTCCCGGCGCGGTAGTCTCCGAGAAGACTCGCGCCAAGGTGCTGGCCGCTGCCGCCCGCCTGAACTACCGTCCGAATGCGCTGGCCCGCAGCCTCATCACAAAGCGTTCGAACATCATCGCACTGGTGATCAGTGACATCGAGAATCCCTTCTACGCAAAGATCGTGAACGTATTCAGCGTGCAGCTGCAGGCCCGTGGACTTCATGTCCTCCTGTTCTCCCTGACCGGGGACGACAAGGTCGACGCGGCAGTGAACGAAATGCTGAAGTACCGGGTTGACGGCGTGTTGCTTGTTTCCACCGTGCTCACGCACGAGATGGCGGAGGCATGTCGGCGCGTGGGCACGCCGGTTGTGCTCTACAACCGGTATTCGAAGGGCAGCGGCGTAAGCTCAGTCCGCGTCGAGAACTACGAAGGCGGGCGCCGGGTTGCCGATTTTCTCCTGGACGGAGGCCATCAGCGGATTGCATATGTTGGTGGCACACGCATCGATGCCACCAGTTTCGATCGCGAAAGTGGTTTTGTCGGCCGACTGGAGGAGCGAGGAATGAGCCCCTGGAAGCGGGTGCAGGGGGACTATACGTTCGCCAGCGGTATGGAAGCGGTACGCCTCCTCCTGGGTGGCAAGACGCAGCCCGATGCAGTCTTTGCGGTCAGCGACCTGATGGCCCTGGGTGCGATGGACGCTGCGCGTCGCGAATTCGGCCTGCGGATTCCCGAAGACCTGTCGATCGTCGGCTTCGATGACGTTCCCACCGCATCCTGGCCGAGTTACGAACTGACGACCGTAAGGCAGCCCGTGCGGCAGATGGCGGACGAGGCCGTGATCATGTTGCTGGCCCAGATAGAGGACCCGGAAGCGCGACCCCGGACGCACCTGGTGCCCGGCGAACTGATTGTCCGCAAATCCTCGCGAGTCCCCGCTTGAGGCGCCCACGACTCGTCGTGACGCGTCGCCTGCCGCCGCCCGTCGAAGCACGTCTGTTGCGCAGTTTTGACGCGACGCTGAACGAAACCGATCAACCCTATACCCGGGACGACTGGCAGAGGCATGGCCGGAATGCGGACGCGGTATTGTGCACACCGGCTGATCTGGTTTCGCGCGAGATCATCGCGGACCTTGCACCGACCGTAAGGATCATCGCCACGTTCTCGGTAGGCTACAACCACATTGATTTGAACGCCGCAGCGCAAGGAGGCATTGTCGTAACCAACACTCCCGATGTTCTCACCGATGCCACTGCGGATATCGCCATGCTGCTGCTGCTCGGTGCGGCGCGCAGGGCGGCGGAGGGCGAAGCATTGATGCGTCAGCGCGCCTGGCGCGGCTGGGCGCCGACCCAGTTGCTGGGCACTCATCTGGGCGGCAAATCGCTTGGTATCGTCGGTTTTGGGCGTATCGGTCGCGCGGTCGCCCGTCGTGCTGTGGCATTTCAGATGGAAGTCCACTACCTGGGCGGACACGAAAAGCGCGCTACCGGAGTCGAAGCCCGCTGGCATGCAAGTGAAGCGACCTTCTGGCCGGTATGCCAGTTTCTCAGCCTGCACTTGCCGGCAACGGCGGCGACCAAGGCCTTTCTGAATGCCGCGCGAATCGCCAGCCTGCCAGCGGGCGCGATCGTCGTGAATACCGCCAGAGGAGACATCGTCGATGACGATGCACTGATCGCCGCCTTGCGCAGCGGCCAGGTAGCAGCGGCGGGTCTCGACGTGTTCGCAGGCGAACCGAATTTCCGTCCTGAGTACGCCGGTCTGCCCAATACCTTTCTGCTGCCGCATCTCGGCAGCGCGACATTGGAGACACGCTGTGCGATGGGTTTTCGTGCCCTTGACAACCTGGAGGCGTTTTTTGCCGGTCGCGATCCGGTCGATCGGGTCCTGGCCTGAATGGAACGACAGGTCAGTTCGCAGGTTTAACCGGTTCGCTTGCGCGCGCTTCGGGGGTGCAACGGGACGCTTGCATGGATCGAAAACCGCCACTAGGCTGCCGTCATGCTACTGAGCCGTGTTCGATTGGCTGCCTTCTCCATTTGTCTGCTGTTCTGGCAGGCCGGACTCGCCCCGTTGGCACATGCGGCGGTGTTTCATTCTTCTCCCGGGATGGCTGCCAGCAGTCACTCCGCAAGCCACGCTGCTGCAGCCGTTCAGGTCGAAGCCGCGCCCTGCCATGGCGAATCTCTGCACGAGGCCCCCGTTGTCGCCCAAGGACATGCGGGGCACGAGATCCCAATGGCGGCTGTGGCGGAGCAAACCCGATCCACCGCACCTGACTGCTGCGACTCACTGGCCTGCCAGTGCGCCTGCGTGCATGCCTCACTGGGCGTAGTGGCTCTTGCTCTGGTGCTGCCATTGATTCCGGATCATCCCGCCAGCCTTGGAACGGATACTCCTGCCCTCGCTGCTCGCACCGCCGAGCTGTTCCGACCTCCGATCTGATTTTTTCCCCACATTGATCTTTACGGTTCCGGAGTGGCTTTGGCCAGCTTCCGGCATTGCTGTCCAGTTGCGCTCCCTTGCGGGCTTGCAACTGTGGGGAGTCAAGATGAAAACCTGTATTCCTGTTGCTGGCCTGGCCGTCATGAGCCTGGCCTTGAGTGGTTGTGTCACCGTTCCGGAGGATGGCGGTGCGAATTCTGCGCGCAAGCTGGTTGAATCCCGGTCCAGTGCGGCTTCGGAGGTGCTGGGTCATCCTCCCGCGCACTCACCCGATCTTGTTACCCACCTGCTGGCTGCACCGATTGGAGTCAATGAAGCAGTCCAGCTTGCGCTGCTCGGCAATCCGCGGGTTCGCCAGCTAAACGCCGAACTGGGCTTCTCTGCGGCCGAGGTCTACGACGCCACCCGGCTCGCGAATCCCACCTTGAGCTTCCTGCGGCTCTCGACGGACGCTGCAACGGGGGGCGCCCAGACGACCTGGGGGATCGCGCAGAGTGTCACCGAGCTGCTGTTCCTGTCGTATCGCTCCCGCCTTGGCACAGCAGACCAGACGCAAGCCGAGCAGCGGTTTGCCCATGCAGTCCTTGAGCTCGAGATGGAAGTGCGTGAAGCGTTCTACGCGCATGCAGGCGCGACGCTAGCACAGACCGTTCGCAACGCTTCAGCCCGATCGACCCGCCTCGCGGCAGAGCTGGCCGGGCGGTTTCATGAAGCGGGGAACATCAGCGTCCTGCAACTGAGCCGCGAACAGGGGCTGGCCAGCGAAGCGGCCATCGACGAGCACCGGGTAATCGCCGAGGCGGTGGCCGCACGGGGACGGCTGCTGACGTTGCTGGGGCTGCGCAGAGATGACGACCGGCCGCAGTTCGCAACCACCCTCTCCCTGCCGTCAGCCCTCGATGCGGATGCGCACGCGCTGGAGCAGCGGGCCCGCGGGCAACGCCTGGATCTGGCGGCACTGCAGCTCGAGCGGGTCAACCGCGAAACACAGCTGACCCATGCGCGGCGGTGGCGCTGGCTGGGCGCGCTGGGATTGAGTGCAGAACAGGAGCGCGAGCCTGATGGCGAAGTGCGCAGGGGACCCGGAGCCTCCATCGAGCTGCCGGTCTTCAACTCAGGCAGGGGAGGAGTGCTGCGTGCCCAGGCTGGGTCCGCTTCTGCAGCGGCGCGACTCGAAGCCCTGGAGCTGGCGCTCGGGAATGACATTGCCACCCAGGTCGCGACGCTCGAATCGGCCAGGCTCATCGCCGAGGAGTATCGCGTGCGCCTGATTCCGCTCAAGGAAAGGATCGTCGAGCAGAGCCAGCGCGAGCAGAACTTCATGCTGATCGGTGCATTCGAGTTGCTGGCGGCACGTCGCGAGGAACTCGATACCTACGAGAAGTACATCGACGCGGTGCGCGACTACTGGATCGAGCGGACCCGGCTGGCGCGACTGGTCGGCGGTCCGTTGCCCGGTGATGAGGCCAGCCTCGAGCCGCTCGCTTTCCCCGTATCCGGTGACGCGCATGCAAACCACGGAGGTGCACAATGACTCTTTCCAGACGCGATCTGCTGACCGCCGCCAGTGCCGCGACACTCGTGAGGCTCGGTTCCAATCCGGCGCAGGCGGCGCAGCCACCTTCGGAGCATGACCATTCTGCGCATGCGGAACATGAGACTCCCCAGCGGGAGCCGGCGGCCGCAACATCGCCACCCGATACCCGGCCGGCTGGCCGCACCTGGGTGACGACGCCGAATGGCCGCAGCCTGCCCTTCCGGATGGTGAATGGCGCGAAGGAATTTCACCTGATTGCCGAGGAAGTGGAGCATGAGTTCGCTCCAGGCGAGAAGATCAAGGCCTGGGGCTACAACGGCTCGACGCCGGGTCCGACGCTCGAGGCGGTGGAAGGCGACCGCGTCCGCATCCTCGTGACGAATCGGCTACCGGAGCACACGAACATCCACTGGCACGGCATCCTGCTGCCGAACGGCATGGACGGTGTCGGTGGTCTCACGCAACCGAACATTCCCCCGGGCGAGACCTGGGCCTACGAGTTCACGCTCCGCCAGCACGGCACGCATATGTACCACCCGCACGCTGATGAAGTCGTGCAACTCGCCGCGGGCATGATGGGAATGTTCATCATCCATCCGCGGGATCCGGCCGCCCACCGCGTCGATCGCGACTTCGCGGTGCTGCTGCACAACTGGGCCGTCCACCCGGGTACCTATCGGCCCGACCCTGCCGTGATGACCGAGTTCGACCTGTGGAGTATGAACTCGAAGGTGTTCCCGGCCATCGAGCCGCTGGTCGTGCGCAGGGGCCAGCGGGTGCGCATCCGCATCGGCAATCTCTCGATGCACGATCACCCGATGCACCTGCACGGCTACCAGTTCTCGGTGACGGGCAGCGATGGCGGCCGCTGGCAGCGTGGGGCTTGGCGAACCGAAGTCACCGAACTGGTGGGGGTAGGGCAGACCCGCGACATCGAGTTCACGGCCAGTGAAGCCGGTGACTGGGCGTTCCATTGTCACAAGTCGCATCACACGATGAATGCGATGGGGCACGCGATCCCGAATACGCTTGGCGTTTCACAAAGCGGCGTCGAGGAAGAAATCCGCAAGCTGCTGCCAGGCTACATGGCCATGGGCAAGGCAGGCATGGCCGAGCACCAGGACCACACGCAATCGGGGCACATGCCCGGGCCCGAGAACACGCTGCCGATGATGGGTGGGCTGGGCCCGTTCGGCAATCTGGAGATGGGCGGCATGTTCACGGTGCTCAAGGTGCGCGAGCGGTTGGCGAACGGCTACGCAGACCCTGGCTGGTACGAGCACCCGCAGGGGACCGTGGCATATCGCGTCGAGGTGCCCGCTGCCAGTGACGTCGTCCCTGAAGCAGCCCCCTCTCACGAGCATTCGCATCCGGACGCCGGGTAGCTGGACAGCGCTTGACTCTGGAGTTGACTCCAGACTTAGGCTTGGCAGGCAGCTAGGGAAACAGCCAGAGGTCCATATGCCCACGTTATCAATCGGCGGCCTTGCGCGAGCGGCCAAAGTCGGTATCGACACCATCCGTTTCTACGAGAAGAACGGCTTGATCCCGGCGCCACCTCGCCGGGCCTCAGGATACCGGCAGTATGGGAACGAGCAATTGCGGCGGTTGACATTCATTCGCCGGGCCAAGGACCTGGGTTTCTCGCTTGAGGAGATTGCCGAGTTGCTGGCACTCAGGGCGCCAAAGGGTCGGGGTGTGGAGAAAGTCAGGCAGGTGGCGCGCCACAAGCTCGCGGTGGTAGAGCAGAAGATCGCGGAACTGGAGCGGATGCGGAGTGCGCTCGCGGATCTGGTTGAGGCCTGTTCCGGCCACGGTTCCACAGACGACTGTCCGATCCTGAGGTCGTTCGAATCCGAACCGGGGGAACTTGCATGAACCATCTTCACGACCAGCCCCATGCAAGTCCAGCGGGTGCGGAGGTCGCCAAGCCCTGCTGCGCGCATGATGATATGGGACCTGCCTCTCATCAAGACCATGCGCACAGTGTAGAGGCTTCATCCGCCATCGAGGTGCGAGAGGAGGGCAAGCAGTCTGGCACGTCGTCGTCGTGGACCTGTCCGATGCATCCGGAGATCGTCCAGGACGGACCCGGCAATTGCCCGATATGTGGAATGGCCCTGGAGCCAATGACGGTGACGCGCGAAGCCGAGGAGAATCC
This sequence comes from Pseudomonadota bacterium, assembly GCA_031398625.1. Taxonomy (GTDB): domain Bacteria; phylum Pseudomonadota; class Gammaproteobacteria; order Steroidobacterales; family Steroidobacteraceae; genus CAIUGU01. The sequence goes on along the minus strand of JANNNQ010000077.1, from coordinate 13,437 downwards.
GGAGCTCAAGGACATGACACGGCGATTCATCGTGAGTGCGCCCCTTTCTGCTCTGCTCGTGATCATCGCGATGCTCCATGTCACGGCGCCCTGGGCGCTGTGGCTCCAGCTTGCCCTGGCGACGCCCGTGGTGCTCTGGGGCGGGTGGCCATTTTTCGCGCGGAGCTGGCAGTCGCTCGTAACCCGCAATCTCAACATGTTCACGCTGATCGGCCTGGGAACCGGCGTCGCATTCCTGTACAGCGCAGTTGCCGTGTTCGCTCCCGGGATGTTTCCACCTGCCTTCCGAGACGAGCACGGCCAGGTCGGCGTGTATTTCGAAGCGGCAGCGGTGATTGTCGTGCTGGTATTGCTGGGGCAGGTTCTGGAGCTCAAGGCCCGCAGCCGGACAAGTTCCGCGATCAGGGCCCTGCTCGACCTGGCACCTCCTACTGCCCGGCGCATTGCTGCCGATGGGAGCGAGGAGGACGTCGCGCTGGGTCATGTTCACCCTGGCGACCGGCTGCGTGTGCGTCCGGGAGAAAAAGTTCCGGTGGACGGAATCGTCCTTGAGGGCGCCAGTGCCATCGATGAGTCGATGATGACGGGCGAGTCATTGCCGCTCGAGAAACAGCCCGGCGATCGGGTGGTGGGCGCAACCGTCAATGGCACGGGCAGCCTCGTGATCCGTGCCGAGAAGGTGGGAACCGATACATTGCTGGCGCGTATCGTGCAGATGGTGTCCGATGCGCAGCGGACCCGTGCGCCGATACAGCGGCTCGCGGACCAGGTCTCTGCCTGGTTTGTCCCGGTGGTAGTAGGCGTCTCCATTGTCGCTGCCATCCTGTGGGGATGGCTCGGCCCGGAGCCGCGCTTTGCGCATGCGCTGGTGATCGCCGTATCGGTACTCATCATCGCCTGCCCCTGTGCCCTCGGTCTCGCTACTCCGATGTCCATCATGGTTGCAGCAGGCAAGGGAGCAACGGCGGGCGTGCTGTTCAAGGATGCAGGAGCCATCGAGAAACTGCGCGAGGTCGACACACTCGTCATAGACAAGACGGGAACCCTGACCGAAGGTCGTCCGGCAGTCATGCATGTCGATACGCTGCCGGGCTTCCGCGAAGACGACGTGCTGGCTGTTGCAGCCAGCCTGGAGCAGGGCAGCGAACACCCGGTGGCAGCGGCGATCATTGCCGCTGCACGCAGTCGCGGGCTGAAGTTCAGTACGGTGAGCGGCTTCCACTCACTCACCGGTCGCGGCATCTCGGGCCAGGTGGATGATCACGACATTGCCGTCGGGAACTCGCGACTGATGCAGGAACTTGGCATTGCGCTTGCGTCTGCCGCGGAACGGGCGACAGTACTCGGCATGGAAGGCCAGACGGTGATGTTCGTCGCCGTCGACGGCGAGCTGGCCGGGACGATCGGAGTCGCCGATCCGGTCAAGGCTTCCACGCCCGAGGCACTGCAGCAGCTGCAACGCGACGGCCTGCGGATCGTAATGCTCACTGGCGACAATCGCCTCACGGCGGAGGCGGTCGGGAGGCGTTTGGGTCTCAACGAGATCGAGGCAGAGGTACTGCCTGACAGGAAGGCGGAAATCGTGCGTCGCCTGCAGGCCGAAGGGCGCATCGTGGCAATGGCAGGCGATGGAGTGAACGATGCTCCCGCACTGGCGCAAGCCCACGTGGGTATCGCCATGGGAACAGGAACGGATGTGGCGATGCAGAGCGCGGGGATAACGCTGGTGAAGGGCGATTTGCGTGGCATCGTCCGTGCACGCCAGCTTTCGAGGGCTACTCTCCGCAACATCCGCCAGAACCTGTTTTTCGCCTTCATCTATAACGCGGTCGGCGTCCCCCTTGCGGCGGGCGTCCTGTATCCCGTAACCGGACTGCTCCTGAGTCCGATTTTCGCGGCTGCCGCCATGGCCTTCAGCTCCGTGTCAGTGATCGGCAATGCCCTCCGTCTCAGGCATGTGCACCTGGGCTGAGATCTGCCCGGTGCGTGAGCCTGTAAAGCACGGGTAGCACCAGCAGCGTGAGCAAGGTCGAAGACAGGATGCCCCCCACCACGACGGTCGCGAGGGGGCGCTGAACTTCCGAGCCAATCCCGGTGTTGAACGCCATCGGCACGAAACCGAGTGAGGCGACGAGTGCCGTCATCAGGACCGGGCGGAGTCGCGCCAGGGCGCCTTCCGTGATGGCGTTGTCGAGCGGGCTGCCATTCTCGAGCAGGCTGCGAATGAACGAGATCATCACGAGACCATTCAGTACGGCTACCCCCGACAGGGCAATGAAGCCGACGCCGGCAGAGATCGACAGGGGAATATCCCGCAACCAGAGGGCAAGGACCCCGCCGGTGAGGGCCAGTGGCACCCCGGTGAAGACCACCAGCGAGTCCCGCCAGGAGTTGAGCGCGAACCACAGCAGGCCGAGGATCAATGCCAGCGCCAGCGGGACAACCAGCTGGAGTCGCTGGCTGGCGGAAATCAGCTGCTCGAACGTGCCGCCGTAGTCCAGCCAGTAGCCCGCGGGGATCTCGACTTCGTCGGCCACGCGTGCCTGCGCCTCGCTCACGAACGACCCGAGATCGCGACCCCGGACGTTGGCGGTGACTACCACGCGCCGCTTGCCATTCTCCCGGTTGACGGCATTCGGGCCCGGCGCGATGACGAGCGTGGCGACTTCGCGCAGCGGGATGAAACTGCCACTGGACAGGGAAACCGGCAGCTCTGCCAGCGTTTCGGGATCATTGCGCACGGATTCGGGCAGGCGCACCACGAGGTCGAAGCGCTGGTCGCCCTCGAAGATCTGTCCTGCCGCCTTGCCCCCGATGGCCGCTTCAACCACCTGCTGTACATCGGCGACGTCGAGGCCATAGCGCGCAAGCCGCTCGCGGTTGGGCTGGACGGTCAGCATCGGCAAGCCGGTCATCTGCTCTACGCGCACGTCGGCTCCGCCGGGGATCGCGGCAACGACTGCCTCGATGCGGGTGCCCAGTGACTGGAGCGTGTCAAGGTCGTCGCCGTAAATCTTGATGGCGACGTCGGTGCGCACCCCGGAGATGAGTTCGTTGAAGCGCATCTGGATCGGCTGGGTGAACTCGTAGTTGTTGCCCGGGATGGCAAGCGCTGCCGCTTCGAGTTCGGCCACCAGTTCAAGCTTGGGCTTGCGGGGATCCGGCCACTCGGCGCGATCCTTCAGGATGACGAAGGTGTCGGACACCGAGGGGGGCATCGGGTCCGTTGCCACATCGGCAGTACCGAGCTTGGCGAACACGCGCTCCACTTCCGGGAACCGGGACAGGCGGGCTTCCAGCTGCTTCTGCATCCCGATCGCCTGCTCCATGCCCGTCCCGGGAATGCGCAAGGCGTGCAAGGCGACATCGCCCTCGTCCAGGCCGGGAATGAATTCGCTGCCCATCCTCGAAGCGAGCCACCCGCTCAACAGGACCAGCAGCATGGCCGCAGCCACGGCCGTCACGCGCCAGCGAAGCATGCCAGCCAGCAGCGGGGCGTAGGCGCGGCGCGCTCCGCGCATGAGGACGTTCTCGTGCTCCGCTACGCGCCCACGAACGAACAGCGCCACGGCTGCAGGCACGAACGTAACACTCAGCACCAGCGCCGCGGTGAGGGCCAGTGCCACCGTGAGCGCCATCGGATGGAACATCTTTCCCTCGACGCCGGTGAGGGCGAAGATCGGGAGATAGACGATCAGGATGATGAACATGCCGAAGAGGCTGGGACGAATCACTTCAGTGGTCGCCTGACGCACGACTTCCAGGCGCGCGTCGAGCGGGAGCACACCGCCTTGCGCGCGTTGCGCGAGCGCCAGCCGCCGCAGGCAGTTCTCGACGATGATGACCGCGCCGTCCACGATCAGTCCGAAATCGAGCGCGCCGAGGCTCATCAGGTTGCCGCTGATCCGGTTCTGCACCATGCCCGTGATCGTGAACAGCATCGAGAGTGGAATGACCAGCGTGGTAATGAGCGCTGCGCGGAAGTTCCCCAGCAGCAGGAAGAGCACGGCGATGACCAGCAGCGCTCCTTCGAACAGGTTCTTGCGGACGGTCTCGATGGTGCGATCCACGAGTGTCGTGCGGTCGTAGACCGCTTCGAGCTTGAGGCCTGCAGGCAGGGATCGATTGATCTCGGTGATGCCGGCCGCCGCCGCGCGCGAGACGATGCGGCTGTTCTCGCCGATGAGCATGAAGACCGTGCCGAGCACGACTTCCTCGCCGTTCATGGTGGCGGCGCCAGTGCGCAGGTCCTTGCCAATGAAGACTTCGGCGACATCCCCTACGCTGACGGGCGTGCCCTCGCGCGTGGTGATGCGGACCCGACGCAGGTCGTCCAGAGTCGCGAGCTGGCCCGGGACGCGGACCAGGTACTGGCTGCCGAACCGTTCGATGTAGCCGGCGCCGACGTTGGCATTGTTGCGTTCGAGTGCCTCCAGCAGCTCGGCCAGGGTGATCCCGAAGGCCTGCATCGACCCGAGGCGCGGCGCCACGACGTACTGCTTTTCGTGGCCACCGATCATGTTGACTTCGGTCACGCCCGGGACTTGCGACAGCTGCGGTCGCACGACCCAGTCCATCACCGTGTGGAGGTCCGTGGTGTCGTACGACGTGCCATCCGGCCGGGTGGCGCCAGGCGCGACGCTCAGCGTGAACATGAAAATCTCGCCCAGGCCCGTCGCGATCGGACCCATTTCCGGTTCGAGGCCGGCGGGCAGGCTGGAGCGGGCCTCCTGCAGCCGTTCCGCCACGCGCTGGCGGGCGAAATAGATGTCCGTGCCGTCTGCGAACACCACGGTGACCTGCGAGAGGCCATACCGCGAGACCGAACGGGTGTACGACAGCCGTGGCAGTCCGGCCATGGCCGTTTCCACCGCGAACGTGATGCGCTGTTCCGCTTCGAGTGGCGAATAGCCCGGGGCCTCCGTATTGATCTGCACCTGGACATTGGTGATGTCGGGCACGGCATCGATGGAGAGACGGAAATAGTTGTAGATGCCGAATGCGCCCACCAGCACGACGACGAACAGGACCAGCCAGCGATGGCGAATGGACCGGGCAACAATGGAGTTCAGCATGGTTGCCCCTAGTGGTCGTGACTGGCGCCGGACTTCTCGATGTCCGCCTTGATGAGGTAGCTGTTCCGGCTCACGAAGACCGTGCCGGGTTCCAGTCCCCCCAGGACCTCGACCTGCTCGCTGTCGCGGCGGCCGAGATCCAGCATGCGCACCTCGTATTCGTCGCCGACCTGTGCGAACACCACGTTGAAATCGCGGAAGGTCTGCAACGCGGACAGGGGCACCGCCAGTGCAACCGGCGTTTCGCTCAAAGTGACCCTCGCTTCCACGAACTCACCAGGAACCCAGAGCGCGTCCGGGTTTTCGAGGACGACCCGCGCAGTCACGCTTTGCATGGATCGATCCCCCGTGGGGGAGAGATAGCGCAGCACGGTCTCGGCGGTGATGCCGCCATCGGTGCTCACCCTGACCTTGAGGCCCTCACGCAAGCGTGGGCGATCCCGCGGGAAGGCGTTGAACTCCGCCCAGACGCGTGTGAAGTCGGCGATCTCGAACAGGCTGTCGCTGTCTGTCTGTTCACCCGGTTCGGCATGACGCCGCGTGATCACGCCCGAGAGGGGAGCCGTGACGGCATATTCCTGCAGGCTCTCGTTGGATTCGATGATTGCCAGCGTGTCGCCTGCGCGGACGCGATCACCGACCTGGCGTGCAACCGACCGGATGACGCCGGGAAACCGGGCCCGGATCTCGCGCACCCGCGTGGCATCCGGGACGATGCTGCCGAACAGCCGCAGGGTCTCCGTGATGCTGCCGGGACCGGCGATCGCCGTGCCAATACCCGACGCTTCGGCCACTTCTGCCACGATGCGGGTACGGCCTTCATGGGATTCATAGGCCCATTGGTAGTTGCGGCCGCCGAAGCTTGCAGCAACTTTCACATCAAACGAATGCGGCTCGCTGACCTCGCGGTTCCCGCGCAGAAACTCTCCCGAGGGAGCAAAAGCCACGCGATCCACCGTGCCCCCGAGTCTTGCCAGCTCGACGGTGAGTTGTGCTGCCTCGGGTGCAACGGCTGCCCCGTCCTGCGTCACCCAGGCACGGAATTCCGGGGGAACGCCGGTTTCAAAGATCGCGAGCTCCACCGTGAATCCGTCCTGTTCCAGCAATCGTCCGCCATGGGGGCCGCGCTCGAATGCATCGGTTTCACCGGCCTCGTGGCTGCCTGCGGCTTCGACGTCCGTGGCCGCCTCATTGCCGCAACCGCCCAGCCAGAGGAAGGGAGCCAGGATCAATACGAGTTTCTTGTTCATCGTGGTTTTCATTGGGCTGCACCAACGGCTTCACCCGTCAGGCGTTCAAGTTCGGTGCGGTACAGGTGAACGTTCGCCGCGGCTTCGATGAGTGCGCGCTGCACGCTGACGAGTTCACGCTGGGCATCCACCCATTCCAGCCAGCTGTAGCGGCCCCGTTCGAAGGCATAGCGCGTGGCCTCCAGCGCGCCTTCCATCTCGGGCAACACTTCGGCACGCAGCATCCGCACTTCGGCCAGCGAATGATTGAGCTCCTGGTAGATCTCGAAGAGCTGTGCCTCGGCCTGCACCCGATGGGCTTCCCGCTCTGCGAGGTTGAGGTCGCGCAAGGCGGTGGCAGCGAGCACCTCTCCACGGGCGCGATCCCGGCCCGCAAGGGGAATCGTGACGCCTGCCACAAAGGCCTGGTCGCGGGTTTCCTGCAAGCGCCTGACGCCGGCGAAATAGGTGATGTCGGCGCGACGCTTCGATTCGGCGAGCCGTATTTCCGCATCGCGCAGGCGGGATTCCGAGGCGAAGCGCGTGAAGTCGGGATTCCCCGCCAGGCGGGCAACGAGCAGCTCGAAGGGTTCGACCGCGGGTAGGGCGTAGAGATCGGCCGACACGGCACCGAAGCCGGCTTCCGTTGCACCCCACATGGCAGCAAGCTTCCGCCGCGAGGTCAGGAGTTCGTGCTCGGCGTGTTCCTGTTCCACGCGGGCCCGGGCCAGTGTAATGCGGCTGCGACGTACCTCGACTTCGGGCGCCCGTCCCGCGGTGACCCGCATCGTCGCGGCAGTGACCGTCTGTTCTGCGAGTGTCGTGGCCCGCGCCGTGAGCTGCAGCTGCTCCTGGTCGGCTGCCACGTGAATGAAACGGCGCGTGACCTCTGCCAGCACATCGAGCTGCGCCGCCTCCCGTTGCACTTCAATGAGCGATCGTTCCGCTGCCACTGTCGCAAGACGCCGTTCGCGTTTGCCGTCGAGCTCGACGACGTGCGACAGGGTGAAGGTGGCTTCCGCTGCGTCGAGGCCCTGGGCACGCCCGGTGCCCAGCACGTTTTCCGCTTCCACGCGGAACTCGAGCGGGGGCCTGAGTCCGGCCGCCTGGCTCCTGCCTTCCTGGGCGCGGAGCCGGAACGCAAATGAGGCAAGGCCCGGATTGCCAGCCAGGGCCTGCTCGATGGCATGGCCCAGGGTGAGCGGCGCCTCTGCGGCGACGCCGGGCCGGGCAACAGCACACGCTGCCGCAACAAGCAGGCACGCCGCCGCGTGCACGCGAAAAGAAGACATGGAACCTCCGTCAGATACCAGACCGGGACTGCCCAAGCGCAGCCCGACGAGCCATACCTCTCAGGTACGGCTGTGCGGATCAGGAGCGGGGGAGGTCAGCGTGGCGGACCGCGCAGCGGCGGACGCCAATGGGGCAGGGCAGCGGGAGAGAACGAGCGATCGACTTCCGGAATCGCACCGGTTTCTGCAACAAACGGCTCGAAGCCCTCCCAGCTCGCGATAGGTCCGAGGCAGGGCAGCTCTACTTTGAGCGTCTTGGCGACGACCTGGGCGGGGACGTCGACATCCACGTCCTGGTGGGAATCGACTTCGTCGGCATGGTGGTCAACGTGGTGGTCGAGATCGTGAGGATCGTCGACATGCATCGCGGCTGGCGGCTCCTGTCCGTCCAGGCACAGATGCACGTGCGCATGCACGTTGGCCACGCCGGCAAAGAGGAATACCAGGGTGGACAACAGGACGATGCGGAGCCGTGGAACGGATCTCATTGGCCGAGCATAGCGGTCAGCAGACAGCGCGGGCAACCCGTGGCTGTTATCGATTCTAATCAGGTGCCGAACAGGCCTAGCGTGAGTACCGCCAGCACCAGGTACCGACCCGTCTTGGCGAGGGCTACCAGCAGCAGGAAGGAGGGCAGGGGTTCACGCAGGATGCCAGCGGCGACCGTCAGTGGATCACCGATGACCGGCACCCAGCTGAGGAGCAATGACCAGCGCCCATACCGCCGATACCATTGCTGCGCGCGTTCGAGTGACGCGGGACTGGCAGGAAACCAGCGGCGCTCGCGAAAAGCCCCCAGCGATCGGCCGAGCACCCAGTTGATCACCGCACCCAGCGTGTTGCCGATGCTGGCAACCGCGAGCAACGCTGCGGCCGGTTGCTGGTCGGCGAGCAGTAGCCCCACCAGCGCTGCTTCGGACTGCAACGGGAGAATGCTTGCAGCCGCGAGTGCGACAAGGAACAGGCCCGCGTAGATCCCGAGGTCACCCACGGCTCATGCATTGAAGCTGATGGTGGCGACGGTCTGCTCACCGTAGCTGACGAGGCGGATGTCCCAGCCGTAGCGGGCACAGATGCGTTCTGCAATGTAGAGACCCATGCCGTGGCCACCCGGGCGCGTCGTGAAGTTCCGCTCGAACAGGTGCGGCAGGTCGGCTGCGGCGATGGCCCCGGCGTTGGCCACTTGCAGCGAGCGTCCCTCGAGCCGGCACGTCACCGTATCCCCCGTGCCATGGAGCAAGGCATTGCGGACCAGGTTGCCGATCACCATTGCCACCATGCTGTCTGGAGCGTGGACGTGCAGCGGCCCGCTGGCTGACTGCACGGCGATGTGCTTGGCGCCAGCCACGGCACGCTGGTCGTCGATGACGCGGGGCAGGATGGCGGCCACATCCGAGCCCGCTGCCGAGGAGTCGCCGACCGAATCCTCGCGCGAAATGGCCAGCAGCGACTCCGTGAACTCCGACATTTCCCGCACGGCACGGCGAATGCGGTCAACGGGCTTGAGCGCCGCGGGCTGCGACTGCGTCTGCTCCGAGAGCAGTTCCACCGCGCCCTGGATGACGGCCAGGGGCGTACGCAGTTCGTGGCTTGCCGTCGACGTGAACGACTGCTCGCGTTCGACGAACCCGTCCAGCCGTTCGAGGAAGGTATCGACCGAACGGGCGATCGGCTCGAGTTCGTTGCCGGCAAATTCATCGGCGATGCGCAGTTGCCGCATGCCCGGATCGATGCCGCGCAGCCGGTTGGCGAGCCGGCGGACCGGACCCACGATGCGGCTCGACAGCGCCAGTGCGGCCCAGCCTGCCACCGCGATGATGGCCGCGAGACCCAGCATCAGCACGACCAGTGCGATCCGCTCCTGCACCGTATGGGCGGTGACGTCATACGTAATGTACAGGCGCCCGAAGTCGCCATCCTTCACGAGCACCCTGAGGATTCGCCCATCGATGCGGGTGGCATTGTGGAAGCCCGGGGGCAATGCCGCGATGCTGCGTGGCATGCGTGCGAAATCGCTGGCGCGATAGATGGTCAGGCGCGCCGAGGCCAGGGGCTCTGCGCCCGGATCGGAGCGCATGCGCTGCTCGTAGTGAGTGAGTTCCTCCGCCAGCAGGTCGTAGGTTTCACTGTCCTCGAGGCGCTCGTCGACATAGTGCGCGACCACGGACAGGAGCACGCCAGCCAGCGTCACCGCCGCCAGGATCGTGCCTGCGATCCGCGAGCGGAGGCTAAACCGGCGTTTCATCATCGACAGCAAGCCGATACCCCGTGCCGTGGACGGTGTGCAGCAATTTCGGTTCGAATCCCTTGTCGATCGCGGTCCTGAGAGCGTGCATGTGCGCCCGGAGGACGTCGCCTTCCGGTGGTTCGTTGCCCCACAGCTCGCGTTCGAGTTCCCCCTTCGGCACGACCCGGTGGGCGTTCTGCATCAGGTAGGTCAGCAGCCGGCGTGTCGTGGGGTTGAGTTTCAGCGGCTGGCCGTCCCGTTCCGCACCCAGCGTATTGAGATCGAAGCGCAGCCCGCCGACGGTGAGCACCGCGTCCCCAGGGGGCCGGGCGGCCCGTCGCACCAGGGCCATCAGTCGTGCGCCGAGCTCGACGAGGGAAAAGGGCTTGACCAGGTAGTCGTCCGCACCGGCTTCGAAGCCCTCGACCTTGTTGGCCAACAGGTCCCTGGCGGTCAGCATCAGGATGGGCGTCTGGACCCGGGCTTCCCCGCGCAGGGTCCGGCAGACGCTCAAGCCGTCCATGCCAGGCAGCATCAGGTCCAGGACGATCACGTCATACGGGTGGGAGCCCGCCAGTTGCAGCCCTGACGCCCCATCATGCGCGTGATCCACCATATCGCCCCGGCTGCCGAAGTACTCGCTGATGTTGGCCGCGATGTCCCGGTGGTCTTCGATCAGCAGAATGCGCATGGCCGGCATTCTAGCCGTAGCGTGACGCCCGTCGCAGTTTGGAGGGTGTCATGCGCCGGTCATGCTGGCGTCATCCGATTGCAGCGCACCAGGCGGAAAATTCCACATGTGTTCAAAGGGTTTGGAGGAAACTCTCATGAATACCGCACGTACTGCCGATTGGTTCAGAAGGGTGGATGCCGCGGAATACGCGCTGTGCCTCCGGCTCAACCGGGGCTGCGCCTTTCCCGCGCTGCGCGACTTCTTTGCCGCCATCAGCCGTCTGGGAGACGGGGTGTTCTGGTATGTCCTGATCGTCCTCCTGCCCGTGATCTACGGCGAGCAGGCGCTCCTCCCCGCCGTCCGCATGGGCATCGTCGGCCTTACCGGCGTTGCGCTGTACAAGTACCTCAAGGGGCGGCTGGTGCGGGAACGCCCCTATATCTCGCTCGTCGGTATCGTCGCGGGCACGCCCCCGCTCGACCGTTACAGCTTTCCCTCCGGGCACACCCTGCACGCCGTCAGTTTCACCATTCTCGCTGCGACGAGTTTCCCCGAGCTCGCCTGGCTGCTCGTTCCCTTCGCAGCCTTGGTCGCCGCGTCCCGCGTCGTTCTCGGCCTGCACTACCCCACCGACGTCGCAGCGGGTGCCCTGATCGGAGCCGGGCTCGCCGCCGCGAGCATGGTTGCGATTCCGCTGTAGCCCTGCACGGCGCCGCGCTCGGCCGCCCCGACCGTACTCCGCGCGGCAACTGCTGCCAACCGCCGCTGAATGACAGTGCCCGTGCCCGGGTGTTACCGTTTGCGGCTGGTAACGGTGGGGGAGCGATGGCGTGCTGGTCAGAGAAGAGAAACCGGAGGACCTTGCGGGGATCCGCGCGGTGGTCGCTGCGGCGTTCGGCAGGATGGCCGAGGCGGATATCGTGGATTCCTTGCGGCAGCGGGCCGAGCCCTTCGTGTCGCTGGTGGCCGAGCACCAGGGTGACATTGTCGGCCATGTGCTCTTCACGCCGGTCACCGTTGCCGGCCAGGCGGACCCGAGAATGATGGGCCTGGCTCCCATGGCGGTCGCGCCTTCGTACCAGGTTCGGGGAGTAGGGACGGCACTGGTGCTGACCGGCTTCGAACAGCTGCGTTTGCATGGCATGACGGCAGTCGTGGTGGTGGGCCATCCGTCCTACTACCCGCGGTTCGGATTCGTGCCCGCTTGCCGGTTCGGCCTGACCAGCGAGTACAACGTCCCTGACGACGTGTTCATGGCCTGCGAGCTCGATCCGGGAGCGCTGCAGGGAATCACCGGCCTGATCAGCTACCACCCCGCCTTCCGCGAAACGCAGCAGCATTGATGCCCAACCTGATCACGACGCCCGCCGACGACGGCTACTCCATGCCCGGCGAGTTCGAGAAGCACGCTGGCTGCTGGATGCTGTGGCCGGAGCGAACCGATACGTGGCGGCAGGGAGCCCGGCCGGCGCAGGCGGCCTTCGCAGCCGTGGCCGCAGCGATTGCGACCAGCGAGCCCGTCACAGTCGGGGTTTCCGCGCGGGCGTACGGCCAGGCCAGAACCGCCTTGGCTGCCGGCATCCGCGTCGTCGAGCTGTCGAGCAACGATGCCTGGATGCGCGACGTGGGGCCCACGCTCGTGGTCGACAGGCAGGGCGGCGTGAGGGGGATCGACTGGATCTTCAACGCCTGGGGTGGTCTCGGCGGCGGTCTCTACTTTCCCTGGGACCAGGATGACCTCGTCGCCCGCAAGGTGCTCGAGGTGGAAGGCCGCGACCGCTATCGCGCCCCCCTGGTCCTGGAAGGCGGCGCGATTCATGTGGACGGCCAGGGGACGCTGATCACGACCGAAGAATGCCTGCTCAATCCGAACCGCAATCCCCATCTCGACAAGGGTTCCATCGAGATCCTCCTGCACGAGTACCTCGGTGTGACGGCCGTCATCTGGCTGCGCAAGGGCGTCTACAACGACGAGACCGACGGCCACGTGGACAATCTCTGCTGCTTCGTGAAGCCCGGCGAAGTGGCGCTCACCTGGACCGACGACCGCCGTGACCCGCAGTACGCGATTTCGCGCGACGCCTACCAGCGTCTGCAGGAGGCGCGGGACGCGCGGGGCCGTCGTCTCAGGATTCACAAGCTCATCCAGCCGGGGCCCCTGAAGATGACCCGGGATGAAGCGGAAGGCGTTGACCCGATTGACGGGACGCGCTCGCGCCGGGCCGGCGACCGCCTGGCCGCGTCCTACATCAACTTCTTTATCGGTAATCGCGCCGTCATCATGCCGCTGCTGGATCCTCGCCACGACAGGGCGGCCCGCTCGAAGTTGCAGCGGCTGTTTCCGGGGCGCCGGGTGATCGGCGTGCCGGCGCGGGAAATCCTGCTGGGCGGGGGCAATATCCACTGCATTACCCAGCAGATTCCAGCCCCTCGCGTACCGCGCGGTCGTTCCGCACGATGACCGGACGCCTTGCCAGGGAACGTTTCCGGGCCCTGCTGCCGCGTCTGCGCGATCGTCTGCTCGAGGAACAGGTAGCCTTGCGGCAAGCGCAAGCGAGCAGCCTTGCTGTCATCGTGACCGGGGTCCCTGCGGCCGGCCGCAGCGAATCGATGAGCGAGCTGCTCGAGTGGTTCGATCCCAAGTTCATCGACGTGCATGCCCATGATCTGCATCAGGATCCGGGCAGACGCCCAGCGCTCTGGCGCCACTGGCAGGATCTGCCTGCGAAGGGACGGATCGGGCTGTTCTTCGGCGGCTGGTACGAAGAGTGGCTGCACGCAGCCTGTCGCGACGTGCATGGCACCGCCCGACTCACCGCCAGCCGCATTCGCGCGCTTGAAGCCATGCTCGCCAAGGACGGCGTGCAGTTGCTCAAGATCCATCTGCACATCCCGCCCGCTTTGCAGCGCAAGCGTTTGCGCAAGCTGGCCGCCTCCGATC
>JANNNQ010000074.1:0-4164 GCA_031398625.1 Pseudomonadota bacterium | reverse complement strand
GTCGTCAAGCCGCTCGACCAGAACGTGGTGGTCGACATGGCGAGGGCGCACTCGCTGGTCGTCACGCTGGAAGAAAACGTGGTCGCCGGGGGCGCCGGCAGCGCTGTCGGGGAATGCCTGGCCGCGCACGGGGTCGCGGTCTCGCTGCTGCAACTGGGCTTGCCGGATCGCTTCGTCGAGCACGGCACCCGCGAGGAATCACTCAAGGAAGCCGGCCTCGACCTGCACGGCATTCTTGCCGCCATTCGCATCCGCCAGGCGGAGAACAACCCCTTGGTGACGTCAGCTTCGCCGCGCCGGCCCGCAAGCACGACCCTGTGCAATACCCGGCGGAGCCAGTTCACGCTGCTGCGGCGGCCGCAGTAACCTGTTCAGGCTGTTGCGGTCTGCTGCGGCATCACGGGCAGGCGGAAGACCACACGCTCCGGGACACCCGGCATTTCGCGAACCGACGTCGCACCGAGCTCCTTGAGCCGCTGCTGCACTTCCCTGACTAGGATCTCCGGGGCCGACGCCCCGGCGGTAACGCCGACGCGCGTCACGCCTTCGAGCCAGCGGGGATCGAGCTGCGTGGCACTCTCGATGAGATGGGCAGCGACGCCTGACTGGCTGGCAACCTCGCGCAACCGGTTCGAATTGGAACTGTTGCGGGCCCCTACCACCAGGATCAGTTCGGCTTCTTCCGCCAGCTTGCGAACGGCGCGCTGCCGGTTCAACGTCGCATAACAGATGTCGTCCAGCGCCGGGCCGACGATGCCCGGGTACCGCTGCGTCAGTGCGTCGATCAGTTCGCGGGTGTCATCCACGCTCAAGGTCGTCTGGGTCACATAGGCAACCCGTGCGAACGCAGGCATTGGCAGCCCAGCGACATCCGCCAGTGTCGACACGAGATGGACCGGCGTCGACACCGACCCCATCGTGCCCTCGACCTCCTCGTGCCCCGGATGGCCGATGATGACGAGCGCGTACCCTGCCCTGGAGTAGTTCCGCGCCTGAACGTGGACCTTGGCCACCAGCGGACACGTTGCGTCGATGATGCTCAGCTGGCGTGCGCGGGCCTGGCGCACAACCGCGTTGGAGACGCCGTGCGCACTGAATACCGTGACGGCGCCCCGCGGGATGCTGTCGATGTCATCGACGAACACCGCACCGCGCGAAGCGAGGTCGCGCACGACGTAGCCGCTGTGCACGATCTCGTGAAAGACATAGACCGGCGCGCCATAGATCTTCAATGCGTGCTCGACGATGTCTATCGCCCGGGCGACTCCTGCACAGAAACCCCGGGGCTGGGCGAGGACGACCTCCATCTCGCGTCTACGGTCCTGCCGCAGCCGGTTCAGCGGCTGCCGGTGCAGGCGGTGCGGCACGACGGCCCGCGAGCTCCGGATAGTCGCCCAGCATGCTCACACCGAGCAACGGCTTGTTTGCTCCCTGGTGGCAGGTCGCGCAATTCACCTTGCCGACATCGCCCAGCGGCCCCAGGCGTGCAGCAGGGAAGGCCGGCGTCAATGGCTCCAGGTAGGTGCCATTCAGGTTCCTGACCATCCGGATGCCATGCCAGGAAGTCGACCGTTGCGGCGTGCTGCCATCCCATTCCGCAAAGGAACGGCTGTTGTGGCAGAAAGTGCAGTTGACGCCCAGCGACTGAGACATGTGCATCATGAGGCCGTAGGTCTGCTCGGTTTGCTGGGTGGAGCTGTTGCCTGCTCCGGGCAAGGCCGCAGTCGACACGACCCGGATCGGATTGGGCGTCTCGAGGAACTGCGAGAACGGGTCCACGGGCAGCGACGCCATCGCCACCGCGGGCGAGGGAGAGTTCTGTCCTGCCTTGTTGCCCGCAGTCAGGGACGCATGCGCCGGCCCCGGATCCTTGAACCAGATATTGGCCGGAACGGCATTGCCGCGATGGCAGGTGAAGCAGGTTACCCCGGTCGTCCCGACATGGTTCTCCCAGTTCGAGTTGATGTCCCGGACCATCTGCAGCATGCGGCGCGAAACGACCTTCGTGTACAGGTCGTCATTTGCGAGGTCGGCTCCGGCATGACAGTAGGCACAGCTCTGGTCGGGCGGGGCCACCCATTGCGTAATGGCCAGCATCACGCGCGTGAACTCCGCGACGCTGAGGTCATCGAGCACCTGCACGTTCTGGTAGACGGTGCCGGCCAGCGGTCCTTCGGACGGCGCCGCAGGCAACGCGGCCGGAACCTCATTGCGACTGGCAAGCTGGTCTGCCAGCCGCGGATTCTGCACCTGTTCCATCCCCGTCCCGCGATAACCGATCTGCTGGGTATCCATCGGCGGCCGCTCGCACCCCGCGAGGAGCGCGCCGAGCACGGGAACCAACGCTGCAAGGCGAAGGGCAGTAAAGCGAAGAGGAAACCTCATGGCAGCGCTCCCGGTAACGAAGCCGGATCGACGACGGGTGGAAAGACCTGCGGGTAAGACGGCGCCATGCCGTGCTTCACTGCCCACAGGAACCAGTTGTCCACGACGGTGCCGGTGAGCAGGATGCCGATGCCGCCGACCAGCGGACACAAGACGGCGAACCACCAGGCCCAGCGATGGATGGACTCCACCGTCGCAATGAATCCCATCGTCCAGCGCCAGAAGAGGGCCGCCCGCTCGCTGGCCGTGCCGCGGTCCACGATCTGTTCGACTTCACGATCGCCGCCGAAGCGGCTCACTGCGAGGATCGTCGCCCCGTGCATGGCGAACAACAGCGCCGAACCGTAGAGGAACGCGATCGACAGCATGTGGAACGGGTTGTAGAAGAGGTTCCCGTAGCGGATCGAAAACGCTGCGGTCCAGTCGAGATGGGGGAAGATGCCGAAGGGCACGGCCTCGCTCCAGCTCCCCATGAGCAACGGGCGGATGAAGCCGAGCACGAGGTACAGCCAGATGGCAGCAGCAAACGCCCATGCCACGTGCGTTCCCATCCCGAGTGCGCGGGCCCGCCGGTACATGCGCACCCACCACAGGATGATCGACATCGTGAGGAAGAACCCGGCCATCAGCCACCATCCGCCTTCGTTGAGGGGCGGGATGCCGAGCCCGGTACCAGGCGCCGGCGGTTCGAGCGCCAGCCACGGCAACTGCCGGACGAACTGGACGGGATCCCAGTTCACCGAGGCCCACATGTTGAGCCCGATGATCTCGATGGCCAGGAATCCGCACAGCAACGAGGCGATGCCGGTGAAGCCGAGATAGATCGGCCCGATCTGTGCGTCCCCGATGCGCCCCAGCCAGTGGCTGAAGCGCGGCTTGCCCTGCCGCACCCACGACCCCTGCGGGATCGGCACCCCGGCGTAGGCCGGCGAGCGGGCCTGTACGCGCGTAAAGATATTCTGGTATTCAGACATGTTGTTTCCCCGGCTCCGCGTTGCCCTAACTCCAGACCCTAACTCCACACCGGCAGATCAAGCCACCAGGTCCACCATTCCGGCCACCCGCGCGTCCAGAACGGACCGCTGATCACGATGCACACCGCGCTCCAGAAGGCCGCGCTGAGTGCCAGGAACAGGCCCAGGCGATGAATGCCCAGCGTGCCGATCGAATACCCGATCGTGTCGCGGAAGAACGTATTCTCGTGTTCCGCCGTCTTGACCGGTTCACCCGGTTGCGGGTTCGTCGCCGAGAGGATGGCCCCGCCGTGCAGCGAGAGCGCGAAGGTGGTGGCGAAGAAGAAACTGACGGCCAGCATGTGTGCCGGGTTGTAGTGGAAGTGCAGGTACTGATAGCCCGTGTTCGACACCCAGTCGAGATGACTCAGGATGCCGTACGGAAAGCCATGGCCCCACGCCCCCAACAGGAGCGGGCGGAGCACGACCAGCGTGAAGTACGCGAAGATAGCCACGCTGAAGGCGAAGGGTACGTGATACCCGATCCCGAGCTTCCGGCAGATCTCGTATTCCCTCAAGGCCCAGGAGACGAAGGCTCCCAGCGCGCAGATCGTGACCAGTTGCCACAGCCCGCCTTCGGCCAGCGGCGCCAGGGCGAGGCCATAACTCAAGTCAGGTGGCGCGATGTTGATCTGCCACAGGTTCCAGGTGGGACCTAGCGCGGCGCCCCACACCAGCAGCGCGGTGCCGAGCACGGCGAAGAAGATCGTGGTTACGCCGAAGAAGCCCACGTAGAAGGGGCCGACCCAGAAGTCGAACAGGTCGC
>JANNNQ010000021.1:0-1727 GCA_031398625.1 Pseudomonadota bacterium | reverse complement strand
GCGCTCGAACTCCTGCTCCGGGCCCAACTCCAAGGTGACGAGGTCTTGCGCGCGATGGCGGATGCCGTGACTGATGTAGTGGCGTGCCATCACGAGGTCCTGGCCGCGGTCGTCGTGGCCAGCGATGACGATATGGGTGTGCGGGTGCCCGGTGTTGAAATGATCGACGGCGACCCAGTCGAGCTTCGTGCCGAGGTCCTCCTCCAAGTCCCGCATGAGATCACGCACGAACGGCTTGAGGTCCGCCATGCGGCCACCGTCCTCCGGCGCGATGATGAGGCGGAACTGATAGGTATCGCCCTTCTGCCGCTCCAGGAAGTCGCCACCCTCGGCCACATCGCGCTCCCGGTCGTAGAGCTGGCCGGGACCACCCTCACGCGTAACGCCGTCGCGCATGATGTAGTGCTGATGTGTGCGCGCAGCGGCCGAGCAATACGTGCCTTGACGATGACGCGGCGCCAGCCGGGGGGCGGTGGAGTGATACCGCCGAGCCTAAGCATTGACTTCCATGATCCATGGATAGGCGCAGAGCGAGGTTATGCGCCCTGGTTGGCTGATGAGGCGCTGCCATGCGCGGCAAGCGGCATCGACGATGGCGTCGTAGTCGTCGAGCAATCGGTGCGAGAGGAAGCGCTCCTTGAGGTAGAGCCACAGGCGCTCGACGGGATTGAGTTCGGGCGAGCGGGGCGGCAGCGGCTCGAGCGTGATGTTGGCCGGCACCTTCAGATCGTTGGCACCGTGCCAGCCGGCCTGATCGAGCACCAGGACGATGTGCTCGTCGACGGCGACTGTCGCCGACAGCTTGTCGAGGTAGATCTGCATGACATGCGTCGACACCTCCGGCATCACCAGCGCGAAGGCGTTGTCCGTGCCGGGTTCCACGGCGGCAAACACGTAGGCGAAGGTGTAGCGCTGGTCGGCGCGCCCGGGCGGGCGCTTGCCGCGCGTGTACCAGCGGTGGCAGACGCGCCCCTTCTGGCCGATGCGCGCCTCGTCCTCGAACATGAGGCGGATACGCTTGCCCGGATGTGCATCGGCAACCGCCTTCAGGCGATCACCGAGCCCCCCTAAAAGCCGCTTGCGCGGCCTCGTCCTTGTCGGGGTGGTGAGGCCGTGCCTTCTGTCGCGAGAAGCCCAGCCGTCGCACCACGCGGCTCATAGAGGCCGGATGCAACGGCTTGCCGAAGCGCTCCGCGCAGATAAGAGCCAAGTCCTCCAGCGTGTAGGCCGAGATGCCGTCGACCTCGGGATCAGGACCGGCCAGGATCACCTGGGCAAGCTCGGCCTGCTGGTCGGCGTCGAGGCGCGGTGGACGGCCATCGCCCCAGCGATCCGCGAGCCCTTCGATGCCGTCGGCGTTGTAGCGAACAACCCAATCGCGCAGGGTCTGCCGGTCCATCCCGGCTGAGCGCGCCGCAGCCTCCCGGCTCATCCCCGACAGAGCATTGGCAACTGCCAGCAGGCGGCGCACCACCCGCACGTCGCGCTCCGCCTTGGCAACAGACCGTAGCTCCTCGGGAGAGCGATCATTCCTGATGGCAAGCGCCGGCATCTCCACCTCCCCGAATCATTCGAGGAAACGGAATCACGCTTCGCCAAGATTGGGAATCCCAGAGTCAATCCTTATGCACGCCGGTATCAGTGGTCTGCTTTGTACCGGTGCTGCCCGCGATCTGGCCGCGAGACCGGCTTGTCCGGTCCGAGTATGTGAGGATCGCCATGCTTGG
>JANNNQ010000004.1:0-16643 GCA_031398625.1 Pseudomonadota bacterium | reverse complement strand
CTTTACGCCAACGTGCGATGCCAAGCATCTCCCCGGGTTCGTGCAGCATGCGGGAGACATCAAGGCCAAGGGGGTGGATACGATCGCCTGCATGGCCGTCAACGACGTCTTCGTGATGAACGTCTGGGGCAAGTCCTCGAGCGTCGGCGACAACGTCCTCATGCTGGCAGACGGCAACGGGGACTATGCCAAGGCCCTTGGGCTCGAGCTGGATGCCACCGGATTCGGCATGGGCCTGCGTGGCAAGCGCTTCTCGATCGTCGTGAAGGACGGCATCGTCAGGCACCTCAATGTCGAAGGCCCCGGCGAGTTCAAGGTCTCGAGTGCCGAGCACGTCCTCAGCCAGCTGTAATTCCTTTCCATCCCCTCCAGGTCCGCCATCATGTCGCAGCGCTCCATCCGTGCCAGCTCAGGCCTCGGCAACGTCAAGTACGAGATCCGGGGCAAGCTCGCGCGCCGCGCCCATGAGATGGAGCGGATGGGCCACGAGATCATCTCGCTCAACATCGGCAATCCGGGCAATTTCGGTTTCCGCACCCCGGAGACGATGCGGCTCGCGATGATCGAGAACATGCAGGCGAGCGAGGGCTACTGCCACCAGCAGGGCATCTTCCCGGCTCGCGAGGCCGTGGTGATGCAGCAGCAGAACCGCGGCATCCGCGGTGTCAGCGCCGACGAAGTGTTCATCGGCAATGGCGTGAGCGAGCTGATCGACCTCGTGCTGCGGGCATTGCTGTCGGCTGACGATGAGGTGCTCGTCCCGAGTCCGGACTATCCGCTTTGGACAGCCGCGGTGAACCTGAACCGCGGCAAGGCCGTGCACTATCCCTGCCGGCCGGAGAACGGCTTCGAACCGGATGTCGAGGAAATCGAGGCGCGCATCACGAGCCGCACCCGCGCCATCGTCGTCATCAATCCGAACAACCCGACGGGCGCGGTCTATTCGCGAGCAACGCTCGAAGCGATCGCACGGGTGGCCGAGAAGCACCACCTCGTCGTGCTGGCCGATGAGATCTATGACCAGATGGTCTACGAGGACGCCGAATTCGTGCCGATGGCAACGCTCGTGCAGAACACCCTGTGCGGTACGTTGTCGGGATTGTCCAAGGTCTATCGCGCCTGCGGCTACCGCGTCGGCTGGGCGGTCTTTTCCGGCGACCTCGAGCATGCCCGGGAGTACCTGAGCGCGCTCGAACTCCTGTCGTCGCTGCGCCTGTGCAGCAATGTGCCCGGGCAATGGGCCGTACAGACTGCGCTCGGCGGCTACCAGAGCATCAAGGAACTCGTGACTCCCGGCGGGCGGCTGTTCGAATCGCGCCAGGCCATCATCGATGGCGTTGCCCGCAGCAAGTACCTCCGCCTGAAAGCGCCGCGGGGCGCGCTCTACTCCTTCATCGAGGTGCGCAAGGACCGCCTGCCTGACTTCGACGACCGCCAGTTCGCGTTGGACCTGCTCGAGCACAAGCATGTGCTCGTGGCGCCCGGCGTCAGCTTCAACACGCCCTACAACAATCATTTCCGCATCACGAACCTGCCGACGCACGGGGTGCTGGAGGAAGTGTTCCGCCGCATGGAGGAGCTGCTCGACAGCTATGCAGCCGGCCGTCGAGCCGCTGCGGACTTGAAGGTGGTCGAGACCGGACGTTAGCGCGACGCCCGCAGTGGAGTTGCTGTCTCCGGGACTGAACCAGTCGATCGAAGGGCGCTTCACGGTGCTCGCCCCCAACCGGCGGGCGGCTCATGCCCTGCGGCACCAGTTTGGCGAACAGGCTGTGGCACAGGGCCGCCTCGCATGGCTCACGCCCGATATCCTGACGTTCCGCGCCTGGAGCGAGCGCCTTTGGTTGCAGAACCGGCAGCCGGGATCGCCACGGCTGTTGTCGTCCCAGCAGACGGTCCTGTTATGGGAACGCATCGTCGCAGGGTCGCCTGCCGCGTCCGCGCTGCTCAATCCGGCGAGTGCGGCCCGCGCAGCCGCGCGTTCCTGGGATCTGGCGCAGGCCTGGAGCATTCCGCTGGCAAGCATCAGCGCGGCGGGTGGCGAAGAGGCAGAGGTTTTCACAGGCTGGGCGACGCAGTTCGAATCGCTGTGCAAGGACCGCCACTGGCTCGCGCCGGGGCGCTTGCCGCAAGCGCTGCTGGCCTGCGATTCCCTGTCAGCCGTACGCATTCATCTCGCACTCGCGGACCCTCCCAGTCCGGCCGCAGCGAGGCTGTTCTCCCGTATCGAAGCCGTCGGCGGAAGCGTCCGGCAGGAATCGCCCGCAGCCGCTCCTTCGCGGGGACGGGCTTGCGCCGCAGCTACACCGGAACAGGAACTGCTGCTCGCCGCACAATGGGCTCATCAACAGCTTGATGCAGGAAAGAAAGCGGTCGCCATCGTCGTCCCCGACCTTGAACCCCAGCGGCATCGCTTGCGTCGCCTGCTCGAGAACGAATTCGCTCCTGCAAGCCGGCGGTCGGGGAAGGCGATTGCAGCCCTGCCTTTCGCCATTGCCGCCAGTGGCACGCTCGACGAGTTTCCGCTGGTGCGGACGGCACTCGATATCCTGTCCCTGGCGCAGGGCAGGGTGCCATCGACGTTGGCGGGTGCCTTGCTGCGCAGTCCCTTCCTCGCAGGCTTCGAAGCAGAACAGTCGGGCCGCGCCCGCGCGGATGTCCGGCTGCGGGCGGAAGCCGCCGAGCATTTCGATGTGTCACAGCTGGAACGGCTGGCAGGCGCGAACGAGTGTCCGCTGCTCGCCCAGCGACTCGCACTCGTCAAGCCACTGCTGTCCCGCGGCAGCGAACTCAAGTTGCCGAGCGAATGGGCGGAGCGCTTTCTCGAGCTGTGGACGGCAATGGGGTGGCCGGGCGATCGTCCGCCCGACAGTGACGAGCAGCAGACAAGGGCCAAGCTGCAATCCGCCTTGAGCGGTTTCGGTACCCTCGAGGACCTGCTCGGCAACGTCTCGTTCCGCATGGCCTGCAACGGATTCCGGCAATGGATCGCGGGCGTTGCGTACGAGCCGCAGACGCCGCCAGCGCCCCTCACGGTGCTGGATCCCGACTCCGCCGCAGGGATGCATTTCGAAGCGCTTTGGATGACGGGCTGCACGGCTTCACGCTGGCCGCCGGCGCCCGATCCGGATCCGTTCCTGCCGCTCGCGCTCCAGCGCGCAGCGGGAATGCCCGGCGCGACCGCCGCGGATGCGCAGGATCGCGCCCGCAACCGGTTCCTGCTCTTGCAGTCGGCAGCAGACACGGTGATCTGCAGCTGGCCAGCCCACGAGGACGATGCCGGGCAATCGCCCAGCCCGTTCCTCAAGGGCTTTGAACCCCTGGCCGCCACACCACTCCCCGCACGCAGCCTTAAGGAATGGCTTCATGCGCACCGTCCCGTACTCGACTCCGTGTTCGACCTCTTCGCACCCCCTGTGTCGCCAGGCCGGATCAGCGGCGGAGCGCGCGTGGTCGAACTGCAATCGTGGTGTCCATTCCGGGCCCAGGCGGAACTCCGGCTCGGTGCCCGGCCGTTGGACCAGGTCGCACCCGGCATCGATCCGCGCGAGCGCGGAGTCCTGGTGCATGCCGCCCTGGAAGCCCTCTGGAGCGACCTTCGCAGCCACCGCGGCCTCATGGCGGTGGACAGCGCCACCCTTCGCGAACGCGTGCACGGCATTCTCGAGAGGTTGAGTGCGCCCCTGTTCACGGGGGCCAGTTCGCATCAAGCGCGGCTCATCGGCATCGAAGTCGATGTGGCCACCCGCAAGCTCTGCGAGTTGCTGGAAATCGAACGCGAGCGACAGCCCTTCCGGGTCCTCGACCGTCCGGAGTTCGCCCAGCAATACGTCGCCGCCGGCCTGGTCCTCGACCTCAGGATCGACCGCATCGACGTACTGGAGGGACCTGCAGAAAATGCGCCGCAAGGCGAAGTGGTCATCGATTACAAGACCGGCTCGTCCGGGCAGCCTGCAAAGTGGTGGGCGCCAAGGCCGGAACAGCCACAGTTGCCGCTGTACGCTGTCGCGAGACGTCCCGGGCTTGCGGCAGTCAGCTTTGCGCTGCTCGGTGCCCGCGAGTCGGGCTTCAAGGGGGTCGCGCGAGCCGCGGGAATCCTGCCCGGCATCGGCGCCCATCCTGCGTCGAGGTATGTGCCCGAGCCGCTTGCAGACTGGCAGCGGATGCTCGCGGGCTGGCAGCAGACCATCGATGCCTTGATCGCCGGTTTCGCCAGCGGCGATGCACGCGTGGAACCCCTGCCGAATCTCTGTTCGCGATGTCATCTCGCCGGACTCTGCCGGATCGGCGACGTGCAGGTGCAGGAAGCGGAGGGCGAGGCCCCGTGACGACCACCCTGGCACCTGCGGATGCGGCAGTTCGCGAGCGGGCGCTCGACCCGCGTGTGTCATTCATCGTCCAGGCACCGGCGGGATCCGGCAAGACGGAACTCCTCACCCGGCGCTATCTGCGGCTGCTCGCCGTGGTCTCGCAGCCCGAAGAGATCCTGGCCATCACGTTCACGCGCAAGGCAGCGGCCGAGATGCGTTTCAGGGTCGTGCAGGCCCTGGCACTGGGCACGAATGAACAACCGCCAGCGGAAGCCCATCGCATTGCGCTGTGGCAGCTTGCCCGTGCAGCATTGGCCGCCGACGCACGCCACGGCTGGCGTCTCCAGGACCATCCAGCGCGGCTCAAAGTGCAGACCATCGATGCACTGAATCACTCGTTGGCGCGGCAGCTGCCGATCCTTGCCGGCACCGGCGCTGCACTCCGGATCGCCCGGGACAGCGAGCCGCTGTATGCAGAGGCGGTGCTGCGCGTCGTCGAGCATCTTGGCAGCCAGAATGAAACGTCGCGCGCCGTCGAGCGGCTGGTGCGGCACCTGGACAACCGGCTCGATACCTTCACAGGGCTGCTCACCGACCTGCTCAAGCGGCGGGATCACTGGCTGGATCTTGATCTGCTCCACAGTGACCGTGGGCAGCTGCGCCGGCAGCTGGAGAGCGCCATTGAAGCGGCAGTCGTGGATCGGCTCGAGCGCCTCGCCGCATTGTGGCCGCAGGACACGCAAGGAGAACTGACAGTGCTGGCGAGTGCCGCCGCGGAGCGGCTGCGCCTCTCGGGCTCGAGTCACCCGCTCGCGGGGTGGGACCTCGCCCGGTTTCCGGAAGGGCAGCTGGCCGGGCTCCAGGCCTGGCGTGGGTTGGCGGGCCTGTTCCTGCTCAGGGACAAGGCGCAGTGGCGCAAGACGGTCGACAGGAACTCGGGCTTTCCGCCAGAGCACAAGCAACAGAAACAGGCGCTGGTCGCGCTGCTCGAACAGCTGTCCGACGTCGACTCGACCCTGGACGGGGAACTTGCCCGCCGGCTGGACGAAGTGCGGCAACTGCCCGCAGTGCGTTACTCCGGCGAGCAGTGGGCTGCGCTTGAGGCCCTGCTGGAAGTGCTTAAGGTCGCCGTCGCCGAACTCGCGATCGTGTTCAGGGAAAGCGGGACGGCTGACCACGTTGCGGCCGCGCTGGCGGGCCGGCTGGCGCTGGGCCAGGTCGATGCGCCGACGGACCTCGCCCTCAAGCTCGACTATCGCCTCAAGCACGTGCTGGTCGATGAGTTCCAGGACACTTCGCGGGGACAGATCCGGCTGCTGCGCCTGCTGACGGCAGGCTGGACGAGAGGCGATGGCCGCTCGCTGTTTCTTGTCGGCGACCCCATGCAGTCGATCTACCGGTTTCGCGAAGCCGATGTCGGGCTGTTCCTGAAACTGCAGCGGGAAGGCCTGGGCGACCTGCAGCTCGAGCCGCTGACCCTGACCGTCAACTTCCGTTCGAACTCGCCGATCGTCGAATGGGTCAACGCGGCCTTCCGTCGTGTCCTGCCACAACGCGATGACGCCGAGCGCGGGGCGGTGCAGTTCACCGCCAGCACGACGCGTCCGGACGTGCCCACCGTGGGCACCGTGTTTGTTCATCCGCTCTGCGGGGCAAAGGCCGCTACGCGGGCAAGGGAAGGCGCGCTCGTTGCCGAACTGGTAAGCGACGCACGGGAGCGCGATCCCTCGGGCCGGATTGCCATCCTGGTGGCGGCCCGTACCCATCTGGCCTCGATCCTGCCCGCGCTGGCCGCACAGGGCATCAGCTACCAGGCAGTCGAGATCGATCGCCTGCGTGATCGGCCTGTGGTACGCGATCTGCTCGCACTGACTCGTGCGCTGGTCCATCTCGCCGACCGGACCGCCTGGCTCAGCATCCTGCGCGCGCCCTGGTGCGGGCTCATGCTTGCCGACCTCCATGCCCTGGCTGGCGAAACCAGGCCGCCGCGGGTTCCAGAAACCCTCTGGAACCGGATCAACGATCCTGCCGTCACCGTTCATCTCACACCCGACGGCAGGCTTCGCCTTGATCGGGTGCGCAATGTGTTGCATCAGGCTCTCGAGGAGCGCGGGCGACAACCGTTGCGGGACTGGGTCGAGCGGGCGTGGCATGCACTGGGTGGACCGGCAACGCTGGCAGGCGAATCAGCTTTGCAGGACGCCGAAGCGTTTCTCGACCGCCTGGATGAACTGGACAGGGCAGGGGACGTTGAAGACGTCACCCGGCTCGAAGCCGAAATCGTGGACCTGTTCGCCATGCCAGGCGCCAGGGAAGCGGACGCACTCCTGCCTCCTCCCGTGGAAGTCATGACCCTGCACAAGGCCAAGGGGCTCGAGTTCGAGACGGTGATCCTGCCCGCGCTGGAGCGGACCACCCCTCCCGAGGAGTCACGGCTGTTGCGCTGGCTCGAATTGCCGCGAGCGGACGAACAACCTGCGCTGCTGGTCGCGCCGATGGCTGCGCGGCACGAGGAGGACGACCCGTTGCACGTGTGGCTGCGCAGGATGGAACAGGAACGGGCGAGCTACGAACGCGGCCGCCAGCTGTACGTGGGCGCCACGCGTGCCATCCGCGAACTGCATCTGATCGGTTCCATCGTGCTGCCCGAGTTGGCAGAAGGCGACCTCAAGGGGCCTGCGGGAGATTCCTTCCTGGGCTTGTTGTGGTCGCAGGTGGAACAGGATTTCCGGGTAGCGACACCCGTGGCCCCCAGTCCCGCCCGCGTGGCGGATCAGCACCGTCTGCGGCGGGTTCCTGCAGGCTGGGCACCCGTATTCACGACAACCGCGGAGTCGGCGGTTCCAGGTGCGATCGCCATGATCGAAGGCATCGACCCGCCGGAGTTCGACTGGGTCAGTGAAACCGGCCGCCATGTCGGTACGCTGGTGCATCGGGAAATCGATCGGCTCTCGCGAGCCGGGCCGGGCACCGCGTCACTTGCCGATGCGGCCACCGCGGCTCGCCTTGCGCTGGAACTTGCCGAACTCGGCGTTCCCGAAGCGCACCGGGCCTCGGCAACAGGTCGGGTCATTGCTGCCTTGAGGAACCTGATCGAGGACGAGCGGGGTCGCTGGCTGCTGCAGGGCGCGGACGTGCATCGCGAGGCGACGTCTGAACTGGCCCTCTCCGGGTACATCGGCCATGCGTTTGTCAATGGCGTCATCGACCGTACCTTCGTCGATCCCGGCGGGACGCGCTGGATCGTCGACTTCAAGACCAGCGTGCATGCGGGTACCGGGCTCGAGGCGTTCCTCGCGAGCGAGGCAGAGCGCTACCGCCCGCAGCTGGAACGGTATGCTGCCCTCATGCGCGCCTGGCGGCCGGAGGAACCGGTTAGGGCAGCGCTCTATTTCCCGCTGCTGAAGGCATGGCGGGAAGTCCAGCTGAAAACCGGGATGTAATTCAGAACGTGCCGGCGAGCGAGAAGGGCCGACGGCCCGAGGCGTCCGGTTCGCCGAGATACTGCAGGGCATTGACGACATCCGCTGGCGCGCCCGGACGCGTGGCGATCTGGCCCTCGATTTCGTAGCTGCGGTCCGGGCCGAGCCGAACCAGGGCAGCCACTTCGATCGGGCCTTCGAGATCCTGCAGGGCTCCGGTGATGCGGGCTGCGTCTGGGGGGGAATCAGGTGCCGGAAACACCACCCGGTAGCTGCCCATGCTGGCGGGCCGGTTCGCCGGGCCGACGAGTTCCAGCACGTCGATCGTGCCTGCAATGGCAGTGGGTACGCCGTTGTCGAGTGCCAGCTCGTCGAGTTTCACGGTGGCTGTCCCGTTCCAGCCGCCCGGCAAGCCGGCGCCCGACAGCTCAGCGACGGGCCACGAGGCAGTGAAATCACTCAAGGTCACCCGGCCGCCGGGCGTGACCGTCACATCGCCCTGCGCGAAAGCGGCGTTCTGTTTCAAGGCGATGCTCGCGCTCGCGCGGCCGGTCAGCAGCTCGAGGACGTGCAGGTCCCAGTCAAGTTCGCCAAAGGGGATTCCGCCCGCACGCAGCGACGCGGCCCGGCCTTGCCACAGCGAGCCGGAGACGCCGCTCGCGACGATGCCGAAGCGTTCGAGCGGGCGGGTGACCAGCTGGGCGGGAAAAGTGATGAGCAGGAGCAACAGGAATGCGCCTGCGCCGAGCGCAAGCAGCCGCCGCATGCCGGTCATTGTCCGCCTGCGCGGATCAGTGTCAGCGTGGCGTTGACCATGCCGGCGGCGCCCGCACGATCGATGGTCGCCGTCTCGATGTCGATGCCGTGTTGCTGCTGCAACGTGCCGAGCCACTCGACCACGGTATCGAAGGGAGCGAGCTCCAGCCGGACGCGGATCCCTGAATTGCCGGAGGGCGTCTGGCCGGTAAGTTGATTGCCGAGATTCGCCTCGCGGGCGGTGCGGTCGACAAGCACGACGAGCGATTCGTCACTCGGCGCCGCGAGCTGGGGCTGCGCCGCCGAGAGTGCCTGCAGCTCGGCAATCGAACCCTGGATCCAGGCGAGGTCGCCCTGCTTGTCCGCCACCCGACGGGCCCGTGCGTCTATCGCGGCATAGAAAGGCGACAGGGCCAGCAGGTAGATTGCCGCCAGCACAACGAGCGCCCCACCGCAGACGACAATCAGCCGCTCGCGGGAATTCAGGGCCTCGAACCGGGCCTTGAGGGTGGCCATGCGTCAGGCCCCCGGACTCTTGAACTGCAACCGGCCTTCGATCTTCGCATCGCGGGGCGTCGCCGACTGGATCTCCGCTGCCATACCCCGTTCGATGGCTGCGTGCTGGATGCGGTCGAGTGCGCTCACGTCCGGCGCGAGCACCCGCAGGTCCAGCGTGTTCGTGCGATACGAGAGGGTCTCGACACTGGTCTCCGGCGCCTGCGCCAAGGCTTCGCCCAGCATCCCGAGCCCGGTCATCAATCCACCCGCGACGCCGCTGCCCCGCAGCTGGGCCAGCCTCGCCTCGACCTGAGTGCGGGCGTCGACTTCCCGGGTGCCCGGCAGCGCCTGTGCGAAGGCCGTTGCAATCTCGCTGTCGAGGCGGGCTTCTTCCGCTCCCAGTTTCCAGAATTGCGTTCCCTTCACCCCCAGGTGCACGACGACGAACACACCGGCGAGGATGGCCGCATAGCGCCAGGGAGCCAACGAGACGTTCATCGACGTCGCAGGCTGGTAGGGCCCCTGCAGCAGGTTCGTGCCGGGATGCATGACGATGGTGACGCCGAGGAGAGCGAGCGGTCCGTCCTGCAACAGTTTTACCTGCAGGCTCTGGGTGAACTCCCGCAGGCCCTCGATCATGTCCTTGTCGCGCTCGTAGTCCGCGGCGGTCATGTAGATCGTGACGTTCTCGCGGGTATCCGGCCCTGCGGCCAGGGCAAGTTGCACGCCTTCGATCAGAGGCTCGGCTTCCACGACGGCAGGCGGCACATCGGCGCGCCGCACGTGGATGCGCACGCCTTCCACGAGCAGCGTGACGCCGTTGGGAGTGACGGGAACGGCAGCCGATTCGGAATAGAGTGCCGCAGCTTCGATGCCGGCCGCCTTGAGCGCGGCTTGCCAGCCATCCATCGCCGCCCGAGCGACCGCAGCTACCGGAGTGCCCGGCCGGCCTTCGCGGCGACCGATCGCGAAATGCATGTCCTCGACATCGCTCGCGAGCTGTTCCTCGAGAGCGAAGGGAACCACTTGCAGGAGCCGCGCGCCTGCCTTGACCGGTAGCTCCGGTTCCGCCAGCAACACATCGGTTCCCGGCACCAGCACGATGACCTTGCGGCCAACGGCCAGGGGCGCGGCATCACTCAACGGCCCGGAGGCAAGCACGCCCAGGCGGACCCCGCCCGTGTCGACGAGCAGCCATTCAGCCTGCAAGGGCTCCGTGCCTGCCTTCATCCGGATGACGAGTGCCTCTGCCATGGATTCCTTGTCAACCCGTGCCGAAACTTCTGAGGATGGGACGCACGAAACCGGCTTCGGAGCGGTGCAAAAGACTGTACAGGGTGAACTGGGTAGTGCCAATAGTGACCCAGACCGTCGCTTCAAACCAGGAACTCTGTTCACTCAGGCGGTCTTCCATCTCCTCGAAAGCGGCCTGTCCGACGGCTGCCTTGAGATCGTTGAGATCGGGAAAGCACTTGTCGGTGCGCATCTCCGTCAGGTGTTCCGGGTCGACGCTGAACGACTGCACGCCTTCGGAGAGGGCATCGATCACGATGCCTGACGCCGTACAGAGGTTGAGCGGCGTCCCGACGGGCAGGGCGGAAACGAAAGGGACCAGCGTCTGGTAACGTTCAAGGCCGAATTCCGGCAGCGCCAGCAGTTCGCTCACGCGCGTGATAGGCAGGTTCGGCGGCCGGTACGCCGGGGACTGTCCCGTGTACACGCCGTCTTCTGCACCGTCGGGAAATCCGGGATTCGTGTCGGTATCGATCCAGTCTGCAATGTAGAGCGCCCAGCGCGTTTCGAGATCCAGTGCTGCAAGGATGCGCTCGAGGTGCGCGACCGCTGCTTCATCCACCTTGCCATCTGCGCGCACCAGATTGTTGAGATTGAACCGGCCCTGCATGTCCTGGAGGCGGCCCTCAAGTTCCCCGCCGTCGATCGGCAGCGGCGGAATGGGCGTTGCCCAGATCTCGCCCGCGTGATCGGTCTTCGATTCCTGGCGGTCAGTGCGCAGGATGTCACCGGCCCAGGCTTCCGCACCCAGCGCCACTTCATACCCCTGATCGAGGGCAAAGATCGTCATGCTGCGCCGCTGCTCGAGATAGCCGCGGAAGCCGATGTCCACGGCCAGTATCGTGGCCAGCGCCACCATCAGCACCGCCGTGATGAGCGCCACCCCTCGCTGGCGTGAGCGCGGGTTCATCCGGCCACCTCGATCAGGCGCACGATGGCGCCCCAGTCTTCAAGTTCAAGCGTGATTTCGACCGCAAGGGGACGGGCGCGCTGTGCCTGCGGCCCGGCGGGACCGGAACCCGACACCGGCCAGGCTTCGCGCCAGCTGCGATCCGCGTCCATGAACCGCAGACGCACGGCCGTGACGCGGTCGAGCAGCTGGGTGGTGAGTGGTTCGTTGCCAAGCGTCCGATCGAGCACTGGCCACTGGTCGCGATAGAGCTTGCCGTCCTCCAGGCGATAGGTCACCCGCTGCAGGGTGGAACGTTGCAGTCCGGCCGAGTTGCTCCAGCCTGAGCGGGTGAGGGAAGCGATGTCGAGCGAAAGCCCATCGACGCGCAATGCCGGCTGGGTGCCGTCACCCACCGGTTCCCGTACCGGCCGGGGTTCCAGCTCGGCGAAGTCCTGCGACAGGCGCATGACCGCGGTCTGCACGGCCCGGACGCGCACCATGTTCTGGTCGACGATCTGGCTCTGCCCGACCAGCTCGTTGTAGCCACCCATGGCCATTGCACCCACCACCGTGAAGATCGCCACGGCGATCAGGACTTCGAGCAGCGTGAACCCGGACGCTAAGCGCGTCATTGCGCACCCTGCGGGCTGGCCTGCTCAGTCGTTGCTGCCGCTTCGGTCTCGGACCGGCTGCGCTCTTCGGTCGCAAGCTGGCTATCGGACTCGCCGTCCTGCTGCCCCGGTTCCACCGGATCCCAGCTCACCTGCGTCGAGCCGGCTGGCGCGAGTGCCGCGCCATAAAAACCGGTGAGGAGGGCGAGGGCAGAGCCGTCATCTTCGCTGTCTGCAAGGGATACGCGAACATCAATGCGGCGCAGGCTTTCAACCTGCGTTTCGGATACGTCCATCGTCCAGCGCCAGCGACGCCCCGCGTAGTCCACTTCATCGGAACTTTCATCGATCTCCGGGGGCCGCTGTGCCAGCCGTGCTTCGGTGAGTCGATTCATTGCAATCCAGTGGGCCAGCGTCTTGTCGCGCAGGTAGACGCTGTTGCTCGCGGTCTGGCTCACCGCCTGGATCACGCCGAGCATGCCGAGCGACACGATGATCAATGCCGCGAGCACTTCGATCAGCGTGAAACCCCTGGTGGAGCCCACCGGGTGATGCAAGTCGCTTTGCATCGTCCTGTTGGGCCACTGCGCCTGGCGGAAGCGGCAATCAGGACTCATCGGCAGCCTCGACGAGCAGGGTATTGTCGGGCTGCGGCAGGACGTGCCAGCGCACATCGCTGCCCTCCCGCGCGATCTCGAGCTCGAAAGGCACGATCTCGCCGCTGGCCACCATGATGATCTGGGGGAGGCGCTTCTTCTGCTCTTCCAGGCTGGGCGTGCGGGGCGCCTTGAGCACCACCTCACGCGCCTCGAGCCACAAGCGCACCTTGAGGCCGGGCGGCAGTTCGCGGCGGGTCAGCAGGCCGTCATCCTCGACCGCGACCCAGCCCGCCTGCTTGGGATCGAAGAGCATGAACTCGTAAGCGGAATCCTCGATGAAGAGGCCGAGATCGCGGCCCTGCAGCTCGGCTTCCTCCCGGCCCTGCGTCATGACGGCCCAGAGACGCCGGGCCTGGTCCTCGACTTCACGATCACGGCCAAGCACTCCGACCGCCACGGTGGCTATCGCGGCCATGATGCCCACTATCACGATAACAACGAGAATCTCAACCAAAGTGAAACCACGACCGGCCGGGTCGCAACTGATTCCTGAGGGCTTTTGTCCGTCCATAGCAGGGAAAGCGGTAAGCCCGCACATGGTTGAGTTGATAACGAAAGGCGGCTTACTGTGCGTTCCAGTTCCCGATATCGGCGTTGATGCCCTCTCCACCTTCCTGTCCATCGGCACCAAGCGTGTAGAGGTCGAACTCCTTGCCCTTGGAACCGGGATTCAAATACAGATAGTCCCGACCCCAGGGGTCTTGCCGAATCCCGTCTAAGTAGCCACCGGCTTTCCAATTGCGAATGTTCGGGTCGCCTGGCTGCTGGACTAGTGCCTGCAGCCCTTGGTCAGTTGTTGGGTAGCTGAAATTGTCCAGGCGGTACAGATTGAGCGCTGCTTCATAGGCCCGTATATCTTGTCTTGCCTTTACGGCTTGAGCGTCATCGACGCGTCGGATTACTGCGGGAGCAACAAGCGCCGCCAGAATGCCGATGATCACCACGACCACCATGATCTCGATCAGGGTAAATCCGCGGGCACTGTTCCGATTTGCTGGCCGTACAACCCCCTGCGTGTGGAATGTCATGTTGCCTCGGAATGGCGTGCGTAATGGATGAAAGAGTGCCGGCCCAACCTGTAAAGTCGTCCGGCCGACGCGGATCATAACAAAGGCTTATGTGCGAAATGGTGACAGGCTTGGGGTCCCGTGCCAGCTGACCGTTCAATGCGACAGCACCCTGTCCGCGCATGGCGACAGCGCTGGGGTCTGCTGGCCGTCCTGACGCTGGTTCTCCTGGTGCTGTGGGTCCTGGGGGAGGGGCTGACGCTCGTGCTGCGTTACGACCGGCCTGCACTTGCGGCAGGACAGCTCTGGCGCGTGCTGAGCGCCCACCTGGTCCATGCAGACCTGCGGCACCTTGCCCTGAACCTGGCAGGGCTCGCCGTCGTGGCGCTGCTGTTCCCTGATGAGTATGCCGCGCGTGAATGGTTCCTGATCGGCGCCTGTTCGGCGTCAGCCATCGCAGGGGGTCTCTGGTGGCTGAACCCGGAAATCAGCTGGTATGTCGGGCTGTCCGGTGTGCTCCATGGCGCATTGGCAGCCGGGGCGCTCGGCTGGTGGTTCAGCCAGCCACGAGGACCCGCGGCAGCACTGACTGCGATCCTCTGCAGCAAGCTGGCGTGGGAACAGGTCTATGGCGCGCTCGACTGGTCGGGCGGGATGGCCGTCATCGTGGATGCCCATCTGTATGGGGCTGCAGCCGGCCTGCTTGCAGCCATCTTCATGCGGATCCGGCGGGCAACGCGTATCGCAGCAGCTCCCTGACGGATGTCACGGGACTGTCACGTATAATCCGCGGCCTTTCGCAGGGCGACAACGAGAGGTAGCGCATGACGGTGGCATTCGTATTCCCGGGGCAAGGTTCGCAGTCGGTCGGCATGCTGGCCGCATTGGCCGCGGCTGAGCCTGTCGTCGGCGAAACCTTTGCGGAAGCTTCTGCGGTCCTCGGTTACGACCTGTGGGCGCTCTGCAGCCAGGGACCCGAGGCGGCATTGGGCGTCACCGAGAGGACGCAGCCGGCAATGCTCGCTGCGGGAGTTGCCACCTGGCGAGTCTGGAAGAACCGGGAAGGCACCCTGCCTGCCGCGATGGCCGGACACAGCCTCGGAGAATATTCCGCTCTGGTGGCAGCGGGCTGTCTCGATTTCCGGACCGCGATCGATCTGGTCCGGTTCCGTGGCGCCGCGATGCAGGCAGCGGTGCCCCCGGGTGAGGGCGCGATGGCGGCGATCCTGGGGCTCAACGATGCTGAAGTCGAGGCAGCCTGCCAGGCTGCCGCCCAGGGCGAAATCGTTGAAGCCGCGAACTTCAATTCCCCGGGGCAGGTCGTGATTGCAGGGCAGGCAGCCGCAGTCGCCCGGGCGATTGAGATTGCGAAAGAGAAGGGTGCCAAGCGCGCCATCAAGTTGCCTGTCAGCGTGCCTTCGCACAGTTCCCTGATGCAGCCGGCGGCGGAACAGCTTGGCCTTAGACTCAAGGAGACTGCATTGCAGGCACCCCGGGGCATCGAGATCTATACGGTGGGGCTGCGCAAGCACGGCGATCAGGCGGGCATCCGGGCGGCACTGGTCGAACAGCTGGTCAAGCCGGTCCGGTGGGCCGACACGATTCGCGCCATGGTCGGTAGCGGCGTGCGTACCTTCATCGAATGCGGTCCGGGCAAGGTACTGACTGGCCTCAACCGTCGCGTAGACCGCGACAGGACCCTGCAGATGATCGCGATGGATGAACCAGCGTCGATGCAGGAAGCACTGGCGGCTGCAGCACGAGGAGCGCACGCATGACTGCATCCACCCCTGTCGAACACACTGGCGGCAGCTCCGAACTCGCGGGAGAAATCGCGCTCGTCACGGGCGCCTCGCGAGGTATCGGCCGCGCAATCGCACTCGAACTGGGGCGGCGCGGCGCCATGGTAATCGGCACGGCGACCAGTGAAACCGGCGCAGCGGCGATTACCCAGCGATTTACCGAGCAGGCGATCAAGGGTCGCGGGATCGTGCTCGATGTGGCCGATGCCACGTCCGTCGATGCCGCCTACAGGAACATCGAAGGCATGGAAGGGGCTCCGGGCGTGCTGGTCAACAATGCTGGCGTCACTCGCGACAACCTCCTGCTGCGCATGAAACCGGAGGAGTGGGACACGATCATCGCCACCAACCTGTCGTCGGTATTCCGCATGAGCAAGGGCGCGATCCGCGGCATGATGAAGGCGCGGCGTGGCCGGATCATCACGGTGGCTTCGGTCGTTGGCGTCATGGGTAACGCGGGCCAGACAAACTACGCAGCGGCAAAGGCCGGCATCATCGGCTTCTCGAAGTCACTCGCCAGGGAAATCGGGTCGCGGGGCATCACCGTGAATGTGGTTGCACCCGGATTCATCGCCACTGACATGACGGCCGACCTGTCGGCAGAGCAGCAGGCGCAGCTCACGGGCCAGATTCCGCTCGGGCGGCTCGGTGCTGTGGAAGATATTGCAAATGCCGTGGCCTTCCTGGCGTCGCCGGCGGCGGGTTACATCACCGGGGAAACGCTCCATGTGAACGGCGGCATGTACATGATCTGAAGCGCGGTCCCGCGCTCGCGGATCCCGGGCAGGCAACCGGAAATCAAGCCGGTTTCCGGGAGCGCAGACCGCCGCGATACTGTCAAGCCCTTTCGAGTGCGGTTAAGCGGTTGTTGCGCCGCAGATTTGAAGAGGTTGGACGGCTCCGACTCTTAACATAGAATACCGCCCCCAAGCGGCATCCGGTCCGACCGTCCGGTTGTCTTTTTTTGCTGGGGAGTCACTGACAAAGCTGCTGATCCGTGGCCCATGGTGTTTGTGCGACCATGGTCTTGCAGACAGTTGCATCGCTGATGGCGTGGGGCAGACAGGTAAATTTGGAGATTCCCTAGGTCTTGAGGTCTCACAGAGGACTCGTACACCAATGAGCAGTATCGAACAGCAGGTCAAGGCAATCGTCGCCGAGCAGCTTGGCGTCAAGGAAGAGGAAGTCACCAATGACGCTTCTTTCGTGGACGATCTCGGTGCAGATTCGCTCGACACCGTCGAGCTGGTAATGGCGCTGGAAGAAGAGTTCGAGACGGAGATCCCGGACGAGGATGCCGAGAAGATCACCACCGTCCAGCAGGCGATCGACTACATCACCGAACGCCGCAATCAGGCCTGAGCCTGGACTGCCGCTGCGGCGGGCGGGCAGG
>JANNNQ010000446.1:0-9258 GCA_031398625.1 Pseudomonadota bacterium | reverse complement strand
GCTGCTCACCGGCGAACTGCGTGTGGGCATGCACGTCCAGGCATTCTCAGGGGGTGGCAGTGAAAGCTTCGTCAACCTGGCCCCGGTCCCGCTCCCCGCCGCAGGATGGCTATTGCTGAGCGGGCTTGGCATGCTCGGTTCCGGACTGGTTCGCAAGCGGCCCGGTTTCACATCGCGCCTTGCGGGAAGGGGCATGGCATCATGAGCCGAATCATTTCCCGCCGTGCACTGCTCCGGCGCCTCGGTGCAGCCACCACCCTGCTCGCTGCACCCGAGATCATTCGTGCAGCACCCGCGTTCGTGCGCGGTCCGCTCGGCGATCCGCGGCCTTCGGACCTCTTCAGTCTTGGCGTGGGCTCCGGCGATCCGGGGTCAAGGTCGGTAGTGCTCTGGACGCGGCTCGCGCCGGATCCGCTGGCCGGCGGCGGGATGCGTCCCCGTCCCGTGCCGGTGCGGTACTGCGTGGCTCTCGATCCGGGCATGACGCACGTCGTCGAGCGCGGTACGACGATCGCTATCGCCGAATCCGGTCATGCAGTGCACGTCACGGTCGCCGGTCTAAGGCCCAACACGTGGTACTGGTACCAGTTCGAGGCGATGGGGGCGATGAGCCGGATCGGCCGGACCCGCACTTTCCCGGACCGGCAAGATGCCGTGACAGACATGCGTTTCGCACTCGTCTCGTGTCAGGACTACGCAGCGGGGTATTACGCGGCCTACCGTGACATGCTGAGCCAGGACGTCGACTTCGTCCTGCACACGGGTGACTACATCTACGAGTACCCGGCATCTGCAGCGCCCCTGCTAGACGGCCGGAACCACCAGGGCAACGAAATCTTCAGTCTCGCCGAGTATCGCAATCGTTACGCCCTTTACCGGCTCGATGCGGATCTCCAGGACATGCACGCCCAGGTGCCGTTCCTCTGCACGTGGGACGACCACGAAGTGGACAACAACTACGCGGGCCTCGTTGCCGAGGAAGGGGCGCCGTACACCGGGCCCGAGTTCGAGCAGCGGCGGCGCAACGGCTACCAGGTGTATCGCGAATCCATGCCCTTGCGGCCCCTGAACCGCCTCCTGACGCCGCGTGGGCAGATGCGGATCTTCCGCGACTTCGAGTTCGGCTCGCTGGCCAGCATCTACCTGCTCGATACCCGCCAGTACCGCACCGACCAGCCGGCCGGGGACAACTTCGGATCGACCGACGCGGATGCTGTTGCCGTCGAGCCGGTCTTCGGTGAACAGCTCTTCGACCAGGCCGGCATCGAGAACCCCTCCGCGTCCTTGCTCGGTGCGGAACAGGAGCGGTGGCTCGGCGAACGGCTCTCGCAGTCACACAGTCGGTGGAACGTCCTCGGCCAGCAGATCATGGTCATGCCCTGGAACCTCCGTGCATCCGGCCGCCGGCAGGTGGAGTTCAATCCTGCCCTTCCGCCAGCACAGAAGGCCGCCATCCTCGCGCTTATCGACAATGTAGCCAACATCTACAACGTCGATGCGTGGGACGGGTACCCG
Organism: Pseudomonadota bacterium; assembly: GCA_031398625.1. Lineage (GTDB taxonomy): Bacteria > Pseudomonadota > Gammaproteobacteria > Steroidobacterales > Steroidobacteraceae > CAIUGU01. Next base: position 7,743 of record JANNNQ010000446.1, on the reverse strand, counting down.
GCCGCCCGGCAGCGGCTGCTCGAACTGATCTCTCGCTCCGGTGCGGACAATCCCGTGGTCCTGACCGGCGACATCCATTCGGCATGGGGCGCGAACCTGCTGACCGACTTCAGCAATCCGGCCAACGCCGACATGGTGGCCGCAGAGTTCGTCTGCACGTCGATCACGTCGACGTTCCTCACGCCCGACCCGCGGACCACCGACTTCATCGTCCGGGCAAGCCTGGCGGACAACCCGCATATCGCCTACTTCAACGGCTTGTATCGCGGGTACTGCCTTTGCGATGTGGATCGCCACCGCTGGCGCACCACGTATCGCAGCGTGCTGGGCAACCCCCTGAGTGCGGATTCGCTGGCGCTGGTGCCGATGCAGGATTCTCCGGTCGGGACCGACAAGGTGCTGGAGATTGCAGCCGGTTTCAACGCAGCGGGCAGCGGACAGCGACTCCAGACAGCAACGGTGTGAGCGCTCGCGGGGCCCCGGGGACGGGCTCCGGTGCCGGTCCAGATCAGCTTGCCTTGCGGGCGGGAGAATCCGGATCAGTCGTCGCGGCAGCCAGGCGATGGTGGGCGCGATAGACGGTTGCTCCCTCCTTGCCCATGTACCGCTGCAGCGACTTGTCATCCATCAGCGTGAGATCGACGGCGATCAGGCCATCGATGGCATTGTTGAAGTTGCGGTCGATGTTGAATCCGAGCAGCCGCCCGCCCACCTTGAGATAGTGCCGCAGCAGGACCGGCACACCCTTGCCGTCCGGTTCAAGGGCGGCAACCAGTTCCGATACGTCATCGAGACTGGGCAGGCGTGCGATATCCCTGCCCAGCGCGGACAGGACATGGCGGCGCCGAATTGGCCGGCGGGGCCGGACCAGCCTGCTCAACTGCGGATCGAACGAGCTGCCCTTGAGATACTGGATGAGCAGTTCACGGGAAGCACCGCCGTAGTCGCTGCTGATGCTGACCGGCCCGAACAGGGTGCGATACTGCGGGTGGCGCAGGACGTAGGCGCAGATGCCGCGCCACATCAGCAGCAGCGGCGCGTAGCTGCGCTGATACTCCAGCCGGACGAATGACCGTCCGAGTTCGAGGGATGGCCCGAACGCCTGCAGCAACGGCTTGCCGTAGGCGAAAAGGGAATGGCTGTAGAGGCCGCGCAAACTAAACCGGGCGACGACTTCGTCCGCAAGCCCGATCCGGTAGCCGCCGACGATTTCCTGCGTTGCCCCGTTCCAGGCCAGCAGCTGGAGGTAGTGATCGTCGTAGCGGTCGAGATCGATTGCGCCACCGGTTCCTTCGCCAGCAGCCCGGAAAGTCTCTTCGCGCAGGCGCCCGACCTCCTGCATGGTGAAAGGCAGCTGCCGGGCAGGGGCGCATACCACCCGGATATCACCGCTCGAAACCAGCGTGGCTTCCGCGGGCAGGCTGTTGATCTCGCCGGCCAGCAGGACGGCTGGCGTCACGCAAGGAGGAAGGGTGATGCGGACTTCCGGCGGGTTGAGGTTGGGTCCGGACTCCGCCGCGAGGCCATAAGTCCTGAGACGCAGCCAGGCGCCCAACCCCTCATCGTCGACGTGGGTGTTGATGCAACCCGGCGTGATCGGCGTGCCGATCGCCACACTGACGTGGTGCCGGCGTTTGTTGAGGATCTCGCGGGGCAGCAGCGCCGTGCGCAGGGCGGGATTGATGAGCCCTGCAAACTGGAACAGCACGCTGTTGGAGCCGGCGAAGTGGATCGGAATGACGTGGCATTGCGCGAGCCGGATGAGACGTGCGGCGGTCGGGCTCCAGGGCGGATCGAGAATCCGTCCTGAACTCAAGTGCAGGTGGGAAACCGCCCCGGCCGGGAACACCACCAGCAACCCGCCGGCGGCCAAGTGACGTAATGCCTCGCGGACACCCTTCCGGTTGTATGCCGCGGCCTGCTCGCCACCGAACGGGTCCACCGGAATGAACACCGGGCGCAGTGCGGGAATCGCGAGCAACAGCCGGTTCGCCAGGATGCGGACGTCCGGGCGGCGCTCAAGCAGCAATGCCGCGAGGTACAACCCTTCAAGGCCCCCGTAGGGATGATTCGCCACCACGATGGCGGGGCCACCAGCCGGAATTCTGTCGAGCTCCGCTGCCGGCACCTCGAATTCCACCTGCAGGTGTGCCAGCGCCCGGCGTGCGAATTCGGCGGGGGTTGCGGAATCGGCCACTGCGCCCTGCACGCGTTCGATGAGGTCGATGGCCAGGGCGCGCCGCACGAACCGGCGGGCGGCGCGCAACAGGACACTGCCCTCGCGATCGGCGGCAGGCGTATCGGTGCGCGTCGTGGCTTGCGGGATCATGGTTCCGTCTTGCTCCCCCAGGGCTGACAAGGTGCTGCAACGGGTTTGGGGCTGGAAGGATTGCCATCCCCTGCTCTCCGGATGGCAAGCTAGCCCCCGACGATGAATGCAATGTTCCTGAATTCTTGCCGTGGGGTGACGGATCGCCGGATTGTGAACTGCTCGACAGCAGCCCATCATGCGCGGTACTTGCAGGAAGGCGGCCCGGAATGTGATAACTGGGCACCCTGGCACTGGAAGGCTGGTTGCGGTTTTCTTCTGGAGTCGAGTTCCTGAATGGGTCTGCTGCGCATCTCGAAACGAACCCTGGCTCCCCTGTTCCGCGGCCGGACACACGAATACCGGCGGTTGCGGCTGGAATCCTGTCTCAGGCTCGTCCTGCGCGGGCTGCAGAAGGGCGATGTGCCTCCCCGTCCGCTGCTGCGCGCCCTGCGTTGCGCCTGGGGCAACCTGTGCTGGCGTGCCGATTCCGATTTCCTGCTGGCCACCCTGTTCTGGTGGCAGAGGAGCAGCGGCGCCGTCCTGGAGTGCGGCTCGGGCCTGTCAACCCTGCTGCTGGCGGCGGCAGCCCATGCCCCACGGCCGAGCGCTGCATTCACTCGAGCACGACGCCAATTGGGCAAGGGAAGTGGAGTCAGCGCTACCCGGCTGGTTGCGCGACAGTACCCGGGTACATCATGCCCCTGTGCGGCCCTACGACGACTATGACTGGTACGACGTTCAGGATGTGATTCCGCAGGAGCCGATCGGGCTGATTGTCTGCGACGGTCCTCCAGGCAGTATCCGGGGCGGGCGATACGGTCTGGCTCCCCTGCTCCGGAGCCGGTTCGCACCCGGAGCGATCATTCTCCTCGACGACGCCCAGCGTCGCGCGGAGCGTCGCGTCGTGGATCGCTGGTGCGACGAACTGCCTGCGCGGGTCATTGACCGGTCCCGGACGCACGTGGTCCTGCAGAGCGCCTGATCGCACCGCGGCAATCGCGCCCGAAGCCGCCCCTCCTGAACCAACGTGCGGCCAGGCCGGTCTCAATCGTCATGTTGTTGCGGCCTTGGGTTCCTTCGGATTAAGAATCGGCCGTCCCTTCCCTCCCCGAGCCATGCCAAGAGGCCACCATGAAGAAGATCATTACCGGCGTCCTGCTTTCCAGCGTCATTGCCTCGGTCGCGATGGCAGACCTGCAACCCGGCGCCACCGCCACCGCGTTCACCGCCCCTGCGTCACTGAACGGCAAGGAACTGCAGTATTCGTTGCAGAGCGAGTTGCAGAAGGGTCCGGTCGTCGTGTACTTCTTCCCGAGCGCGTATACCGCTGGCTGCAACCTGCAGGCTTACACCTTTGCTTCGAACATCGAGAAGTTCAAGGCGGCGGGCGCGTCGGTGGTCGGCGTTTCGCTCGACAGCATCACGCGGCTCAATGAATTCTCGGCGGACCCCGAGTACTGCGCCGGCAAGTTCCCCACCGTGTCGGATGCCGATGGCAAGATCGCGAAGTCGTTCGATCTTGAAGTCGCCATCCGCGAAGGCGCAAAGGATACGAAGGGAGCTGCCATCGACCACGGCTTCGCGGAACGGTCCACCTTCGTGCTGACGCCGGATGCCAAGGTCGTCGCGACCATCGGCGGCGTGGCGCCGATCGTGAACGTCGAGACCGCTCTCAAGACCGTTCAGGAACTGAGCGCGAAGAAGGGCTCGTAAAAGCGCCGACGCTGCGGAAGAGTCCGGCGCAAAGGCCCGGTCAGTCCAGGAATCAGAACGGCCAGTCGGTTACGACTGGCCGTTCTCTTTAGGCCAACCACGTTGATCCGGGGGGCTAGGGAAGCTCTGCTTTACCTACATGTGCCAGGAGAACAGCGATGCAACTGGTTGAAAGACCATCGCTGAGAATGCGTCGACAGATTCAGATGGCAGTTTTTCAGAGGTTCCCTCGCAGCGCCGTTGCCGGCGGATTCCGGCAACGCGCCTTGCGCGCTTTCATGAACGCTTCATGAACAAAGCCCCGCCCTGCGGGGCTTTGCTTTTCTTCTCTTGCGAAGCGCAGAACGAGTGCGTTAGGTTCCTCCCTCCACGAGATCAGGGGATTCCTCATGCTGAAGACGCACATCGTCGCGCGCTATCGGGCCTTCATCGCAGCGCTGGTCATGGCTTCCCTGCCTGCCATGCAGGCAGGCGCACAGGCGTCGTTCGAACCTCGCGTCGGCCAGGCGGGCAAGGACGTGATCTGGGTTCCGACCCCCAACGCACTCATCGACCGCATGCTGAGGATGGCGAACGTCGGTCCCGGGGATCGCGTCGTCGACCTCGGTTCGGGTGACGGCCGCATTGCCATCGCCGCAGCCCGTGACTTCAACGTTCCTGCCACCGGCATCGAATACAACCCCGACATGGTCACGCTCTCGAATCGCAATGCGACGGAGCAAGGCGTTGCGGGACGGGTGAAGTTCATCCAGGGCGACATTTTCGCAACGGATTTTCGCGATGCCACCGTGGTGACGATGTACCTGCTGCCGAGCCTGAACCTGCGGCTTCGACCCACGCTCCTCAGCATGAAGCCCGGCACGCGCATCGTCAGCCATGCCTTCAACATGGAGGACTGGCAGCCGGACGATACCGCCAACGTCGAAGGCCAGACCGCCTACTTCTGGATCGTTCCTGCGCAGGTCGGTGGCACCTGGCGCGTGCAGCTCGGCGCGGAAACCGTTGAAGTGAAGCTCGCCCAGGAATTCCAGAATTTCCGCGGGACCGCCGGGCCCTCCGGTTCACCGATACAGGGGACGCTTCGCGGTGACGAAATCCGCATGACGATCCCGGACGGCCGGGGCAGCCGCCGCGAGCTGGTCGGCAAGGTCAATGGCGAGCAGATGTCGGGTACCACGGGGGGCACGCCCTTCACCGCAACCCGCACTGCGATGCCGGTTCCGGCACCTTAACAAGTCCCTACCCCATGGCCGCGCAAGCGCCCGGCCGCGGGCCTGTCTCCGTTCGCACCCTTGGATTGACCACTGCCATTGCCATGGTGGTGGCGAACATGATTGGCACGGGCGTGTTCACCACCAGCGGATTCCTGCTGGGCGACCTGGGCAACCCGTGGACCGTGCTCCTGGTCTGGGTGCTGGGGGGGTGCATCGCCCTCCTGGGTGCGCTGTGTTACGGCGCGTTGAGCCGGCGCATTCCCGAATCGGGCGGCGAGTATCTCTTCCTGTCGCGAACGCTGCATCCATCGCTGGGCTATGTCGCCGGCTGGATTTCGCTGCTCGTGGGGTTCTCGGCGCCGCTGGCGGCAGCTGCATTCGCGTTTGGCCAGTACGCCGCTCCCTGGACCGGCCCGGTCTCGCCGCACTGGTCCGGTTCGCTCCTGCTGGTGCTGTTCTGTGTGTTGCATGCGCTGCATGTGCAGCGGGGAGCGTGGGTGCAGAACCTCACGGTCATCGTGAAGGTGGTGCTGATTCTCGGCTTCATTGTTTTCGGCACGGCGCGACTGCCGGAGTTGCCGGCAGCGACGGCTATCCCGCTGCCGACAGGCGCGATCGCGGTTTCCCTCATGTGGGTCATGTTCAGCTATTCCGGCTGGAACGCAGCCATCTACATCGGCGGCGAAGTCCGCGATCCTGAAACCAACCTCCCTCGCGCGCTGTGGATCGGAACCCTGATGGTGATGGTGCTGTACGTGGCCCTGAACGCCATCTTCGTCTTCTCGACGCCGGTGCCGGAACTGGCCGGGAAGCTCGAAGTCGGGCGCATCGCGGCAGAGGCACTGGGCGGGCCAAGCTGGGGAGTGGCTGTCACGTTGATTGTCGCGCTCGCGCTCATCACGTCGGTGTCTTCCATGATGATGGCCGGGCCGCGTGTTTATGCCCAGATGGCGGAGGATGGGTATCTGCCCCGGCTATTGCGGACTGCACCCGGTGTCGCGCCACGCAATGGCATGCTCCTGCAACTCGCGCTGTCGCTGCTCCTGCTGTGGAGCACGGCGTACGAAAGCCTGCTGACGTATATCGGCTTCACGCTGGGCCTGAGTACGGCCCTGACCGTCATCGGTCTCGTGCGGCTGCGTTTCCGGGAGGGATCGTCGCTGAAGATCCCCGGCTGGCCCTGGATTCCGCTGCTGTTCCTGCTCGCCATCCTGGTCATCACCGTACTGACCATCCACATGCGGCCGCTCGTCAGCGTGTACGGACTGGGAACGATCCTGATCGGATGGATCCTGTGGCGCATCCAGGAGTCGGCGCGACACAGGGGCTGAAAGGGGGGCGTGCTCCGGTGTCCTTGGCCGGTTGCCTTTCTCTCTTGCCTGTAGCCCGTAGCCTGTAGCCTGTAGCCTTCGACAAGGCATACTTGCGCCCCCGGAATCGTCCGGGCGTTGCCGATGCCGCGCATGCCATTGACCCTGACCCGCTCCAACATCGTTCCGCTGCTCGTCGCGTGCGCGCTGTTCATGGAGCACCTCGACTCCACGATCATCGCGACTGCACTACCCGAAATCGCGCGGTCGATGAATGAAGATCCGCTGCGGCTCAGTCTTGCCATCACGTCCTACCTGCTGAGCCTCGCCGTCTTCATCCCGTTGAGCGGCTGGGCGGCAGACCGGTTTGGCGCACGGCGGGTATTCCGCAGCGCCATCGTGCTGTTCACGGTGGGCTCGGTGCTTTGCGGCCTTTCGCAGACCCTGCTGCAGCTGGTGGGCGCGCGGATCCTGCAGGGCATGGGCGGGGCCATGATGGTGCCGGTCGGACGGCTCGTGCTGCTGCGTCAGGTCCCCAAGCACGACCTCGTGCGGGTCCTCGCCTATGTCACGATGCCCGCCGTCCTCGCCCCGATCATTGGCCCACCGCTCGGCGGCTTCATCGCCACCCACACGTCGTGGCGATGGATCTTCTTCGTCAACGTACCGATCGGACTCATCGGCTACCGGCTGGTCTCGCGGTTCATCGACGGCGGACCGGAGGCGCAGCCGCCCCCGCTCGATTTCCCCGGCTGGATCCTGATTGGCACCGGCCTTGCCTCGCTGCTGTTCGGCTTCGAGAACCTCGGTCGCAACGTATTCGATACGACGATCGTGCGGACTTTCCTGTTCGGTGGCTGTGCCCTGATCGGGCTGTATGTGTTGCGCTCGCGGCGCATTGTCCACCCGATCGTGGACCTGTCGCTGGTGAAGGTGTCGACGTTTGGCATCGCGATGCTGGGAGGCACGCTGTTCCGGCTTGCTGCCGGCGCACAGGCCTTGCTGATGCCTTTGCTGCTGCAACTCGGCTTCGGTTACACGCCATTGCGCTCCGGACTCACCACCTGCGCGGGGGCGGTAGGGATATTCCTGATGAAGCCGACTGCCACACCCATCGTGCGCCGGTTCGGCTTTCGCCGCACCCTGTCGATCAATAGTGCACTCTGCGGGTTGCTCGTCGCGGGCTGCGCCCTGT
>JANNNQ010000354.1:0-19574 GCA_031398625.1 Pseudomonadota bacterium | reverse complement strand
CTGCCGGATTCGCCGACGACCGCGAGGCACTCTCCCGGCGAGAGCGCGCACGACACGGAAGTGAGCGAAGGCACGGAGCGCCCGGGATAGGTGAGGCTCAAGTCGGTGAACTCGATGGTCTCCGTACCTCCGCCGCTTTCCAGGAATTCGACGCCGCTCAGGCTGGCGACCACCTGCTGGGCGCTGATGTCTGCCCCCGAAGCGGTGGTCAGATCGACGCTGATCTCTCCCTGGCATCCCGCCAGCATCACACCCAAGACGGCTGGGTAACATCGATCGAGGAACTTGCGCACGTGGATCTCCTGATCAGGACCGGAACTCTGGAGTTGGTCTCGAAAAGGAGGAGCCGGGTTCAGAACAGGAGCGTAAAGATTTCGCAACGGATTGTGACGAATCGTCCCATCGATACGAAGGCCATGCCAACGAAGAACGCTTGGCCTTTCCCGCTTACGGCTCCAGCGATGCAATGTAAGCCGCGATGGCGAGCATGTCTTCGTTGGTCAGATTTGCCACAACCGGCTGCATCATCGGCATCAACGTGCCGGTGCGGGTGCCGGCCTTCATGTCGAACATCTGCCTGACCAGGTAGCTCGGCGAGCGGCCGGCAATCGCGGGAATGTTGGCCAGCCCCTTGAGATCCGCCCCGTGGCAGGTACCGCAGGCAATGGTCTTGCCGGCGTTGCCCGTCCTGACCAGACCCTCCCCTTTCTTCAGGGTGCCAGGAGGGACATAGGCAATGAAGCCAACCCGGGGACTCCGCAGCCGCTCCACCATTTCCACATCTTCCGGGACTTCGATCAGACGGTTGCCGATCGGCTCCTGCTTGCCGTCGGGGGTGGGGAGGAACAGGCCGATGGAAGTCGTCGTGGTCGGCACCATGGTGGTTTCCACGACCCGGATCCAGGGCGTGAACCTGATGGACGCGTAGTACTCCGCCGAGATGCGGATCACCTCGTCGGTCATGCCCTTCGCGATCGTGGCCATGAGCGCCGTGTTGGCCTTGCGCGGGTCAGCGGTTTTCCGGCGATCGTCACGGAACAACTGCATCTGCTCGATGAAGTAATCCACCGGCAGCCCGGAAATGGCGGAGTTCTCGGGCCGGCCTTTCCCGTTCGGGTAGTGGCACAGCGCACACGCCAGCACATTCGGCTGCCTGCCCTTCGCCACGATTTCCGGCATCACCGGGTGATCGCCTGGATACCAGTCCGCGGGCCCGAAGCGATTGCCGATCTCGGCGCGGGTGAACCTGAGATCGGTGCCGGGCAATCCATGCAGCGTGGGATCGGGCGCGGCAGCGGCGGCATTGGCCGGCGGCGCAGGGGCCGCGGGCGGTGCGACCACCGCAGGAGGTGCTGGCGCGTTGAAGCCGTAGGCCCAGGGCGGCGGCGGCTCGGCTGCGTTGCCAACCATCGTCCCCAACAACAGCATCCCACCCAGCCAGGCGTTGGCTCTGCCCATGGTTCCCCCTGCGCGATCTTTGTCGGTCAAGTACTTAAAGACGCTTGCCGGACTGGAATCCGCAGGAGGCTGCTCCCGGCGTCCTGAAGCCCGGGAGGGTCGCGGAAGGAGAACCCCGCCGGACTGCGGTATTGTCTTCCCATGTATACGCTCTACTACTCTCCCAGCACGGCCAGCCTCGCCGTGCACTGGATGCTGGTTCACCTGGAGGTGCCTTTCGAGCTCGTGCTGGTCGATTTCGGAACCAAGGCCCAGCGGTCACCCGAGTACCTGAAGGTCAACCCCGCAGGCTACGTCCCGGCACTCATCGTCGACGGGAAGCCCCACGCCGAGTGCGCGGCGCTCCTCCTGCTGCTGGCGGAACGCCACCCTGAAGCGCACCTCGACGTTCCGGCCGGGAGCGCGGAACGTGCTGACTACCTGCAGGGGTTCTTCTTCCTGGCAAATACGCTGCAACCGGCCTTCCGGGCCTGGTTCTATGCCGGGGAAGTCGCAGGCTCAGCGAACGTCGAGGCTGCCAGGGACCATGCGCGGGAGAAGATCGAGGACAGCTTCGAGCGGCTTGATGCGCAGTTCGCGGATGGCCGCGCGTTCATGACGGGCAACCGGATGACGGCAGTCGATTTCCTGCTGACCATGCTCGCGCGCTGGTCCCGCAACATGCCAAGGCCCGCGACGCAGTATTCAAACCTGTTGCCTTACATCAACCGCATGCGCACCCTGCCTTCGCTCCGGCAAGTGCACGCGCGCGAGAACCTCTCAGACTGGATCAATGGATGAGCGAAGCCAGCCTTACCCACCGCCTCGACCGCACCGTCGATGTTCGCTACGACCATGTCCTCGGGGCAGCCGATGCTCCCATCACGCTGGTGGAGTATGGCAGCTACGACTGCCCCCACTGCCGCGCGGCGAACGAGCGTATCGCGGAGGTACGTGACGAGCTGGGCGAGCGCCTGCGCTATGTTTTCCGGCACCGGCCCATCACCGGCAGCGAACTCGCCAGGCGCTCCGCCGAGCTGATCGAACACGCCGCGACCCCCGAGCAGTTCTGGGATGCGCATGTCACGCTGATGACGCGTTCGGAGAAACTGACGGACGATGACCTGCATGCAGTCGCCGCGGTTCTTGGCGTTGCGGTCGACCAGCCGGATCCGGCCGCCAGGGCGCGGGTGGAAGCCGATATCCACAGTTCGCGCGCCAGCGGGGTGCAGTTCACGCCCACCTTCTTCATCAACGGCCGCCGGTACGACGGACCGTGGGACGAAAGCTCGTTCAAGGATGCCCTGCTCGGCTCGCTCGGGCATCGCGTGCGCGCCGCTGCCCTCGATTTCGCGAGCTGGGCGCCTTCCACCGGCGTGCTGCTCCTGCTGGCTTCCGTGCTTGCGGTCGTGCTCATCAACTCGATGTTCGGGCCCGGCATCGAGGCGTTCTGGAACAGCGACGCCGGCCTGTCCTTTGGCGAATACGCGTTCGAAATGTCGCTGCGGCACTGGGTGAATGACGGGCTGCTCACCGTCTTCTTCCTGGTGGTCGGCCTCGAGATCAAGCGCGAGTTCACCGTTGGCCACCTGGCGAGCAAGCGATCTGCAGCACTGCCGGTTGCGGGAGCAATCGGTGGCATGGCTGTCCCGGCGCTGCTGTACCTGTTGCTGATCCCTTCAGGGCCGTGGTCGCAGGGCTGGGGCGTACCGATGGCGACCGATACCGCTTTTGCCGTGGCGCTGATCGTCATGCTCGGCCACCGCGTACCTATCGAACTGAGGATTTTCCTGACCGCGGCAGCCATCGTCGATGACATCGGCGCCATCATCGTCGTGGCGATCTTCTATTCGCACGGCATCGACTTCGGCTCTCTGTTCGGGGCGGCGGTTGTAACCGTGATGCTGGGACTGCTCAATCGCTCGGGTGTCTACCGGGTACTGCCCTACCTGGTGCTGGGCCTGGCGCTGTGGGCGTTCGTGCATGCAGGCGGACTGCATGCGACGCTCGCGGGCGTGATCCTGGCAATGTTCATCCCGACGCGACCCCCCGCGAACCTGCACGCCCTCATGATCCAGGCCAACTCGATCATGAATGCGGAATCGCGGCACGAAGGCGAAGTCCTGCGCCACGGCCCTTCGCTGCCGGCGTTGCAGTCTCTCGATGCCATCCACGACCGGCTGGAATCGCCTGCCGATCGTATGCTCCGTCACGTCGAACCGTGGTCGAGTTATGCGGTCCTGCCGCTGTTTGCCCTTGCCAACGCAGGCGTCCTGTTGAGCATGAGCGTGTTCGGGAACCATGAGCCGCTGCTGGTGGCGATCATGGCCGGCCTGGTCATCGGCAAACCTGTCGGCGTCGCACTGGCTGCGATGGCAGCGGTGAAGGCCGGACTCGCGGTCAAGCCGGGCGATTACTCGTGGGCGCAATTGTGGGGAGCCGGGGCACTGGCAGGGATCGGCTTCACGATGTCGCTGTTCATCGCGGGTCAGGCCTTTCCGATCGAAGCCGATTTTGCGGCGGCCAAGATTGCGGTCTTTGCCGCTTCCACCCTGTCTGCCCTCATCGGCGTCGCCGTGTTGTGGCGTTGTGGCCGCCATGCGAGCCCTTCGGGCTGAACCCTTTCACCCTCTGCCTGCTTCCTGGAGTTACCGTGACCTCATCACCTTCCGCGCAAACGCTGGCCGTCCCCTTGCGACCGCATGAACATTCGAGGGGCAGCATTCATGCCCGCGTCGTGCTGGTCGAGTACGGCGATTTCGAATGCCCTTCCTGCAAGGTGGCCGCTCCCGCAGTGAAAGTGCTGCTTGAGCGATTCGACGGCCAGGTGCGACTGATCTTCCGGAATTTTCCGCTGGAAGAAGCCCACCCGCATGCACTGATGGCTGCCGAAGTCGCCGAAATCGCGGCGGCCCAGGGGAAGTTCTGGGAAATGCATGACCTGCTGTTCGACCACCAGGCGCATCTCGGCCCGAAGGACCTCGAGCGCTACGCGGGCCAGCTCAGCCTCGACATGACGCGGTACCACGCCGAACTCGAAGACCACATCTACCTGCAGAAGGTTCGCGAGGACATCGCGGGCGGGAAGAGCAGCCACATCCGCGCCACGCCGACGTTCTTCGTGAACGGCGTGGTCCAGGACATCTCGTTCGGCATGAAGGCCCTCCACGATGCCGTGGAAAAGGCCGTGCGGAGCGCGTAAAGCGTCAGTCGGCCTGGAAGCCGACGCGGGTATGGCTGCCGTCGCAGAAGGGCTTGTCGGCGGAATGACCGCAGCGGCATAGCCTGGTATCGGTCACCCGATCCACCGTGCGGCCGGTGCCGGCACAGATTTCGAGATTGCCGCGAATGACGAGCGGGCCATTTCGCTGCGGACGGATATCGAGGATGCCATCCCGTTTCGCAAGCGGCTCCGACGGGCGGGTGGCGGGTTCGCCGCTGGCAGCAAAGCCGGCGGCATTGTGGCTGCCGTCGCAGAAGGGCTTGCGCTGCGACTGGCCGCAACGACACAGCGTCGCCCGGTAGCCGATCGACACCCCGTCGAGCCGGATGTCCGCCCGGATTCCCACCGGTCCGTTCTCGCGCAGCTGCACGAGGTTCACGGGCGGGGCGGATTCATTCTCGCCGCCGTCGGTACGCTGGTAGCGGATGGCCCCCGACGGGCACATGTGCGCCACGGTGATGAGTTGCTCCAGGCTCACGGCATCCGGATCGATCCACGGCCCCTGGACATTGGCCTTGAAGACCTTGGGCGCACCGAGCACGCAGTGACGTGCATGGATGCAGCGCTTGCCTTCGTAGTGCAGCGTCAGCGCCCTCCCCTCAATCAACTCCACCCCATCGACAACAGTGGGCACCGGGATGGCGCTGGCAGGTGCAGCCGTGGGTGCGGGCGAGGGCGAGGGCTTCGTCGGCTCTGGAACGGGCATGGCGGCAAGTCCTTCCGCAAGGCGGGTGCGGATCTTGGTGAGGAGCTCGGCAGTCGTCGCGAGCGGCGAACCCGACGGCAGAAGTCGCCTGGCTGCCCGCACGATCTCGTCGCAGCGCTCGATGAGGACGGTATCGGTGACCTTGTCGGCTGGCGTGGCGGTCACGACCCGATTCATGGCAAAGCTCATGCCCGCGGTGCAGTCGGGTCGCTCCGCGTTTGCCGGCAGGGTCGTGAGATGGCTCGCCACCGGCGAAATTGCGAACATGAGGTCAACCGCGGCATCGACCAGCGCCCGCTGAATCGCGAGGCCCCGGGTTTCCGCATAGCTCTGCACCAGCATCCTGAGCATCAGGGTGTAGGTGGCATTCACGAGATCGAGCAGGTCGGCGGCGGGCTGCAGCTCGATCCAAACCTTGCCCTCCGGAATCGGCGGCCGGCGCATGAGCGGGTTGTGGGCAGCCGGGCGCCCGGGGGTGAATGCCGGTCGCTGCGCACGCAGGGCGTCGAACTCGCGCCGCACCCTCAGGAAACGGTGGTAATGGGATTCCTCCTCCTCTTCGCTGGCGCCCTCGCCCTGGATGACGATGCCATCCAGGGCTTCCTGGGCCGTCTTCAGGCACCGCACCCGGCTCAGGCAGGGGAGGTTCGCCAGATCCGGGCCCAGCTGGCGGGCCGGATCACCGATGAAGAGGGCGGCTTCGCCCTTCTGCTCGGCGAGCCGGGTCAGCGCCTCACGGAGACATCGATAGAGTTCGCCGACCGTTTCGTAGTCGCCGCTGCTCGGCATGAGTCGCCCGGGCCACGCTTCCCGCATGTACTGACGGGGCGGTTCGAATCCGGTGCCATCGCGTTCCGCGGCTCCCTCGGGTCGCTCCAGGAAAACGAAGTGCTGCAGGGTTTCGTAGTCGAACGGGGCGAGCTTCACCACGATACCGGCCGGGTGGTAACCGGCTGCGATGGGAAAATTCGCCCGGTCGAAGTGCGGAACGCCGCCGATGGCCGAAGCGATGTTCGCCACGAGCGCGAGATGCCCCATCTCGTCGATGGCCACGTGCAGGATCTCCCGGCGCCAACGCTGCACGGCCTCGAGTTCCGGCGGAGTCAGGCCCTCTTCCAGGGAATCCTTGAGGCTGAACGCCGCGTAGAGATAGCAGCACATCAGGTTGTGCTCGATCTCGGACGCTTCTGCCAGCAGGTTGATGAGCTGCTCGCGGTTTTCGATCACGACGGCCGGCGGGTTCTGGGTCATGGGCAAGGTTATAACTTACCGCGCATCGCATTGGGTAGCCGGGTGCACGCGGCCATTCGAGCGCGCCAGAATCGGTTTTTGGGGACTGCCCCCAATTCCTGGGGACAGTCCCCGATAGCACGTCTGGAATCAGGGCTTTTCGTCGTCAGCAGGCGCCAGCCCGTAGGGCTTCACCAGCGCCCAGACGTGCTTCGGGATCATCGATCGCATGCGTCGTGGCTGTTCCCGCCGCAGGTGGATGATGGTTTCGACCGCCTTCATTTCAACGCGGGCCCGCGCGAACTCGAGGCCCCGAGGGCCGATCCGGGGCATCAGCCAGCCAACGATCGGGCGCACCCACGCCGGCATGCGGCGCAGCGGCAGTCCGCCAGCGGCACGCTCCGTGTTGCCTAGAAACCCTTTCACCGGGCCCTGGCGTTTGCCGGCGCTACCGGGAGTGCTGGCATGGATCTCGTCGCCCAGCAGCGCAAGGAGTTCCTCGCCGCGCTCGTTGCGCACGAGCAGCCACTGTTCCCCCTGCCCGCCCATGTAACCGACGGTGATGTCGGCCAGCACGTTGGTGTAGTCGACACACGTGCGACAGGTCAGCGGAAAGAAATCCCCCGGGAGCTGGGACAGCGGCAACATCAGGAAGGGAATCTCCTTCGTGCGCCCATCCGCGAACCGGAGTTCAACGTGATAGTCAGCGCGAAACTCGAGATACGTGATCGTCGCGGGGTCCGCGGACAGCAGGCCGAGAAACTGATGGAAGCGCTCGGTCGTCGTGTTGTCCGAGCACGGCGTACCGATGACGTACAACCGTTCGAAGCCCAGTTCCTGCTCGAGCGACCGCAATGCATACACCTGGCAGGGAATACCGATGAGGGCGAGACGCTTGTAGCCTTTCTCCCGTGCCGGTTCGAGCAGCGCCAGCAACGGCGCGTAACCCATGCGCATGCCCCGGCACTGCGCCATCCCTTCGGCCTTCGTGACCAGCACCGGCACGGGCCGCCATTTGTCATCGGGGTCCGGCGCCATGGTGAGCACGGCATCCACCGCACCGGTTTCCAGCAGCCGTTCGCCCAATCGCGTGACGATGCCAGTCCATTGAGCGCCGGGCAGTGGCTGACCCAGCGAAGCCCGCAGCATCCGCCTGAACGGACCGAAATACTGTTCGTCCGCCCGCGCCGGATCGCGGACCCGGCCGTGCACCCGGTGTTCGAGGGTCTCGTAAACCGGCTTGATGAACTGGCAGGCGTGGCCACACCGCTTCGGTTCCGCGGTCCGCGAGATCCCGCAGTCGGTGCAGAGATCCCGCGGTGCCGCTGCTCCCAGCGGCGGTGCCCAGACTGCCCCGGTGTCTTGTTCTTCTGTATCCACGTCTGGCCGATCCTTGGCCACGGACATGGATGTGTCAAGCAAAGAAACACACTCGTGACCGTCAATCAGGGTTCACGTCCCTCACTCGGTTGCTGCCAAGGCGGTGCTCACACAGCTAGGCCGTCATGATCGCGGTCACCGTCGTCCGGTAGGCCACTTCCTCGTAGGCTTCGAGCGCGCGCTCGATCGGCACCACGGTCGTCGCCAGCGCTCGGGCATCGAACTGGCCCTTATCCAGCAGCTCGATGAACCGCGGGATATCGCGCATGGGATTCGCGCCACCGGCCTGGCCGGCGTAATGGGTTCGACCTCCGATGGCGAACAGCACGCCCGGCAGCGACACCATCCCGCGCGGCAGGCTCGTCGTCACGAGGGTCCCGCCAGCAGCACACATTTTCATGGCGCAGCCCACGGTTGCGCAGATGCCGACGGCAGCCCTGCGTTGCATTCCTGGGCAGCCACGCGACTGAACCAGCCATGGCTTCCGCTCAAACCTGAAATCGGGGAACGATCCCCGAATTCAGCCCTTCCGCTAACCCAGCGTCGTGTGGATGTCGGCGCCGGACTTGAGCGTCAGCGTCACCGGGGTTCTCTCCGCGATCTCCGCCATCCGTGTGCGCTGCTCCGGTGAGAGAGCGCCCTGGATGCCGAGGACGCGCTCGATGCGGCTCCGGTCGCCTTCCTTCCGGTGAGTCAACTGCACATCGATGCTCTCGAACGCCCACTGCTTGCGATCGGCATACATTTTCAACGTGATGGCGGTGCAGGCGCCCAGGCTGGCCAGCAGCAGATCATAGGGGGCGGGGCCGGCATCCTGTCCGCCCAGCCTCTCGGGTTCATCCGCCAGGAGGGAATGATTCCCCGCCTTGATGCTGACGGCATAGGCGGTGATGCCGATCGTCGCGTGAGCATGGGCCATAGGCTGTTCTCCAGTAGCTGAGTAAGCAGGGTGATGCAAAACCCTTTGCAGCACCCAGATAACCCGAGTCAGGGACGACTTGGGCTATCAATGAGTTGCAACTCATTGATCTCGGGAGCCAGCTAAACCTGCGCTTTTCGCTGGCTCCAGATGCAAAAGGCAAGGATAGCCTTTTGCATCACCCTGTTAGGGGACAGTCCCCGATTTACGGTAATTGCTCCCGAAGTCGGGGACTGTCCCCAAATTCGGCCCCAAGCGAGGCAGGGCCGCTGGGTGCCTAGTGAGGGATGCAGCCGGCGATATCCTGGTGACCCACGCGGATGCGGGCAGGACCGGCCGCGATCGCGGACAGCCGTTGCTCGCACCACGCGCTGATGGCGTTCTTCTTCCCGGGCGACATGTCTGCGGCCGCCGCTGCGCAGCCGGGAATCAGCGCTGCTTGCAAAGCCCGCTGGCCGTCATCGAGCACCCAATCCGTCGTATCGGCCCGGACCTCGTAGCCTGCCTGCTCGAGCAGCGCCAGTGTCGTATTGGCCGCATCCGGGCCGAGTGCTGGCCCGAAGCCCTTGTCCGTCCGCTGATGGCGGTTGAAAAGTTCGTGAACTGTGCCGTCGTCCTTGATTGCGGGCTCGAAGCTCATGTGCCCGTTGTAGCTCAGTGCAAACAGCACGGCGGTGCGCGTCTCCCGGCAGAGACGCACAAGTGCAGCCAGCCAGGATTCGGAGACGAGATCGAGCAAGGCGGAACTGGTGACGAGATCAAACGACGAGAAATCGATCGAGCCGAGTTCAAGCGCGAGGTCGAGCCGACGGACTTCGACGCGGCAACCCGCGAATTCGCGAGGAAGGGTGGCGAGCAGCGCAGGGTCATGATCGATCAGGGTCCACGTCTGTGCGGCGCCGAGACGGGGAGCGAGGTAACGCAGGTTCGATCCTGTTCCACACGCAAGGTCCAGGACGCGCAGTGGCCTGCCCGCAGGCAATGAAGGCAGGAGCCAGCGCAACAGGCTGGTGGTCGCGCGCGCTGCGTGATCCGCAGATTCACGTGCAGCCAGCCACTCGGCACTGAAACCGCTCATCAGATCACCCGCTCAAGCAATCGAGACAACCTCGCACAGGAATCTTCCCAGCGTGGCAACCGTTCCCGCCCAGCAAGCGCCCCCTGGCGCAAGCGCGGCAACAGGGCCGGCTCGACGAACAGGCGCTCAAGGGCAGCCGCCAATGCGTTGACATCATTGGTCGGTACCACGAGCCCCGCATGCTCCCCGACGAGTTCGGGAATGGCACCCGTGCGCGTGCTGACTACAGGCAGGCCCCGTGCGAGCGCTTCAGCGACGACCATGCCGTACCCCTCATACCGTGTTGGCAGCACGAAGACATCCGCCACGGCATACGCACTCGCCACCGATTCATCGTCGCCGGTGCCTGCAAAGGTCACGCGATCCGCGATCCCGTATGACTCGAGCTGTGCCTGCATACGATGGAGGACGTTACCCGTTTGCGGCTCTCCGCCTACGCAGGTGAGATGCCAGTCATGCCCGGCCAGGTTCGACAGGGCGAGGAACAGGATGTCATGGCCCTTGCGCGTACTCAAAGAAGCGACGCACAGCAACGAGAGCGTCGTGGAACCAGACCCTGCAGCCACCGGCGCTGACACAGTTCCTGGCTCGATGACGGTGATGCGGGCAGCCGGCACATCGTAGTCGCGCAGTCCTGCTGCAGTCGCCTTGCTGGTCACGATGACGGCCCGGGCAGCAGACAGGGCACGACGCTCGCCGAACTGCAGCTCAAGCCGCTGGTGATCCTCGAGGCCTGATTCCAGCGCGAGCGGATGATGGACCAGCCCGACGAGACGCAACCGGCTCGCCATCGACTCGGCAATGCCCGGCATGGCCCCGAAGGCCAGGCCATCCACGACGACCAGTGCCTGGTCGGGCAAGGCAGCGAACACCGACCGGGCGTCGGCCAATGCGTCGGCCGTCGGAAACGGAAAGCTGTCTTCGAGCTCGTGGACGCTCACCCGCCAGCCCAGGGACCGCAGACCGGCGATGATGGCGCGATCGTACGCATAGCCGCCCGTGCGCGTAGCCAGGTCGCCCGGCAGGACAAATTCGAGGGTTCGCTCCACGAAGACGAGCCCGCGATCAGCGGACCACTGCACCTTCGAACGCGGCCCAGGCAATGTGGGATTCATGCAGGGTGACCTTGAGGACCTCCACTCCCCCGGCGGCCGGCCCGAGCTTGCCTGCGTGGATGCGCTCCACCATCCGGTCGAACAGGCTCTTCGCCAGGAACTCGGTCGTGGTGTTGCGTCCCTGGAACTCAGGGATGTCATCGAGATTGCGATAGTTGAGTGCCGCGACGACGTCGTGCAGCGCCGTGCCCGCGAGGCCGATGTCGACGACGAGCCCGTCGGCGTCCAGCTCGCGGCGGCGAAACTCGACATCAACCACATACGTGGCCCCGTGAAGCTGCTGGGCGGGGCCGAACACGGCACCGCGGAAACTGTGGGCGATCATCATGTGATCGCGAACGCTGACTGTATACATGCAGCTATCCGGGGTACGTGACTCGGTGGCACAACACCTCGCTCGCACCGGTGACGAGCCGAGGCATCAGTTCGGGCAGATCCGCGAAAGCAGATTCGCCGTTGATCAGCACATCAAGCGCTGCCTCATCGAGCAGGCTCAAGGCGAATGCGAGGCGGCGGTCATGCGTCCACAGCGAACGCTGCGATGGAGCGATCGCGCCGACCTGCGACGATTTGAGCGTCAGGCGCAACGCGTGGAAGGATTCGCCAAGCGGCAGCGACACCTGCCGCGTGCCGTACCAGCTCATCTCCACGATTGTTGCCTCGAAGGCTGCGAGCTGCAGGGCCAGCCGCAAGCCGTCCTGCGAACCGCTTGCATGGATGACCTTGTCGGCGCGCTGGACGCCGGCGGCAAGCGCCGCTGCCGGGCTTGCGAACGCCACACCCAGTGCTTTCGCAACAGCGGCGCGGCGCGGGTTCACGTCGACCAGGAGGACCTCGCAACCCGCTATCCCCTGTGCGACCCAGGCGATGAGCGAGCCCACGGTACCGGCGCCGATCACGACGACCCGTTCACCCGGACGCAGGTCTGCGTCCCAGATTCCGTTGATTGCCGTTTCCAGGTTGGCGGCAAGAATGGCGCGGCCGGCTGCCACTGCCTCGGGGATCACATGGACTGCGCGTGCCGGCACGACATACCGGGTCTGATGCGGGAAGAGACAGAACACCGTACGCCCCAGGAGCGCAGCGGGCCCCTGTTCCACGATACCCACATTCGCGTAGCCATACTTCACCGGGCCCGGGAAATCGCCCTGCTGGAACGGCGCCCGCATGCGGAAATGCTCGCCGGGAGGGACTTCGCCGCGAAATACCAGTCCCTCCGTACCCCGGCTGATCCCGCTGTAAAGCGTGCGGACCTGAACGTCGTCTTGCGCCGCAGCGGACAGGGCTTCGGTGCGGAGCTCGCCCCGGCCGGGCGCGGCAATCCAGAAGGCAGAAGCCTCGTTGGTAGGCATACAATGCAGCGTGATGCGACTTCCCGAAAATCTCCCGAAGTGTACGCGATGACCCGCGCATTGGCTCGCTCGCCCCGAAGGGCGCTGGTGGGGAGTGCGGTGACCAGTGTCGTCACCGTGGTCATCCTCCTGCTGGTCCTGGCAGCCGGCGTGGGCCGCTGGTTCTCCCTGTCGCCGCTGTACTTCTTCAAGGTGATGGCGCTCTTCACCGCGGGCGTACTGCTGTTTGCGCCACTGCTCCTGCAGCAGCATCCGCATCGATCCTTCGGCAGGGCCAACCAGATCACGCTGGTACGCGGCATGCTGGTCGCGCTGCTGGGCGGCTTCGTGGGGGAGGCCATCAGCGCGGTGGCCGCGTTCACGCTCGTTGGCATCGGACTCACGGCCCTGATCCTAGACGGGATGGACGGCAAGCTGGCTCGCCGCAGCGGCATGACCAGCGCGTTCGGCGCCCGCTTCGACATGGAAACCGATGCCGCGCTCGTGCTGCTGTTCAGCATCCTGGCGTGGCAGCTGGACAAGGCCGGCGGCTGGGTGATCCTGTCGGGCCTGCTGCGGTACCTCTTTGTCGCGGCAGGCTGGCTTCTGCCCTGGATGCGGGCGCCACTGCCTCCCAGTCAACGCCGGCAGACCGTCTGCGTTATCCAGATATCGGTCATGCTCGCGGTGTTGTTGCCGTTCGTGACTTCACCCTGGAGCGATGCACTCGCGGCGCTGACCCTCGCCGTGCTGGCTGCCTCCTTCTTTGCCGATGTACGCTGGCTGGGGAAGCATTCATCATGAAGAGACTGCTCTGGATCGCACTGCTGCTGTCGGCACCTTCGCTTGCCGCGCCCGCCCGCTATGAACTCGATCCGGAACACCTGACCATCGCCTTCCTGACGGATCACCTGGGATTTGCGAAGGTGCTGGGCTCTTTCGCGAAAGCCAGCGGCAGCTATGTCTTCGATGCGGAGACCGGGGTGCTTTCCGAGGTACGCGTCATCGTCGAGACGGCGAGCGTCGACACCGGTCACGAGCGCCGCGACGAGCATCTGCGCAGCGACGATTTCCTGGACAGCGCGAAGTTCCCGCGGATGACCTTTACTGCGCGCAATGCGCGTCCGCTCGGCAACCAGCGCTATGCGATCGAAGGCCAGCTGGAGCTTAGGGGCGTGACCCGGCCGCTCACGATCGAGGCCACCGTCAACAAGAGCGGCGTCTATCCGATCGGCAAGCCGGTACAGGCCATGGGCGTGTCGGCACGAGGCCAGCTCAAGCGCAGTGAGTTCGGCATGACCTACAGCGTGGACAACGGCTGGGTCGGGGACGCCGTCGACCTCCTCATCGAGTTCGAAGCGCGTCGCCAGTAACAACAAAAGGGATTCGAAGGTGGAAGCCAAATCCAGCGCCCGGGAATGGGGCCTCCTCGCTGTGGCCCTGCTGGCGCTCAATGCAGCGCTGACGTTCGCCAGCGTCTGGCCGACGTTCTGGATCCGCCCGACCCTGGAATTGTCGGTGGAGATTGCCTGCCTGCTGCTTGCCCTCGCCGGCTGGCAGCATTTTCGCGGCGGGCCCTCGCGCGTGCTGCTGGGCACATGCGCAGTGCTGTTTGTACTCCTGGTCTTCGGGCACTACGGCGCGGTCATGTCGCATTCACTCTACGGGCGCGACATCAACCTCTACTGGGACAGCCAGCACCTCACGGCTGTCGCCGGGATGTTCGCGAAGGTGGCGCCTTCGTGGATGCTGTTCGCGGTGGTGGCTGCGTTCCTCCTCCTGTGTGCGGTGATCTACCTGGTCGGTTACTGGGCACTGCGCCACATCGCACGCGTAATGACAACGAGTGCCGGGTTCAGCGTCGTCGGGTCCTTTGCGCTCGTGACCGTCGCGCTCTTCACGGTGCAGCGGCTGGTCCCGGTAGAGGGCCATGTCACCTTCACGATGCCCGTGACGCAATCCTATGCGCAACAGGCCCGGTTGATCCGCACGGCGTGGAACGCCGGCAGCGTCGAGAGTCACCTTGGACCAGCACCTGAGCTTGCAACCGGATTCCGCAACCTGGCCGGCACCGATGTGCTCGTGATGTTCCTGGAATCGTATGGCTCCGTGACCTATGACCGCCCGGATGTCGCCGCCGCATTGACGGCGAGCCGCGCCGAACTGGATGACGCGATCCGTGACACGGGGCGGAGCGTGGTCTCGGGATTCGCCCGGTCTCCCACTTTCGCGGGCGGGTCCTGGCTCTCGCACCTGAGCTTCATGAGCGGCATGGCGGTGCGCGACCCCGGTACCTACGACATCCTGATGACACAACAGCGCGACACCCTCGCATCGCTTCTGGCCAACAAGGGCTATCGAACAGTGGGCCTGATGCCCGGCATCCGGCTCGAGTGGCCGGAGGGCGCGTTCTACGGGTTCGATGCACTGCTCGATGCTCCCCGCCTTGACTATCGAGGCCCCGAGTTCGGCTGGTGGCGGATTCCCGACCAGTACGCGCTCGCGAAGTTCGACGCACTCGAATTCGACCGCCAGCCGCGTGCGCCGCTGTTCCTGCTGTTCACGAGCATCAACACCCACTTGCCGTTCCTGCCGACGCCGCCTTATCAGCCGGACTGGCAGCGCGTGCTGTCGGAAACACCCTTCGAGGCCAGCGAGGTGGCCACCTCGCTCGCACAGCAGCCGGGCTGGCACGACATGGGTCATGACTACGCCCAGTCGCTGGCGTATGTCCTGACCTCCATCGCCGGCTACCTGCGCAAACATGATGGTCACGAACTGGTGCTCGCCGTCATCGGCGACCATCAGCCCGCCTCCAATGTCAGCGGCGAAAATGCCTCATGGGATGTACCCATCCACCTCATCGCGGATCGGCCAGAGCTGATCGCGCCTCTGCTCAAGCACGGGTTCAAGGAGGGGATAGCACCCGCCCGGCCTGCGGTTGGTGACCTGCATGAAGTGCTACCCATGCTGACGGACGCACTGGATGGCGATGCAGCGACGGATGTGTTGAGGGTGACGGTGGACTGAAAGCAAGAAGGTCGACTTCGTCGACAAATGGCTGACTCTGTCAGCAAATGGCCGTGACCGACGAATAGCCTGGCGGCGGCCTAGCCAAGATCCCGACACGCCTCCGGAGCCAGGATTGCATGGATTTGCAAACCTGAATCCGTTGAAGTCGTTCGGATACCCGGCCCGACGCCGCTCATCACGCATTACTGCAGGTTCCGGGCAGATTCGCAGGATGCGGCCGCGGGGTTCCTGGAGCATGCTCACGTCCGAGTTGCTTCGGGTTGCGGGCCAGGTGATAGCAATGCTATCGTCCGCGGATCCAGCCTTTTCTGGAGCACTTATCCATGGCAAACCTGATCGTGCGCAATGTGGAGGACGCCGTGGTCCAGGCACTCAAGGCTCGCGCGGGAAAGGCAGGCCGGAGTGCGGAAGCCCTGCATCGCGAGATCCTGAAGAAAGCCTTGCTGAAGCCTGCCAGGAAACCGCTGGCGGCAGTGCTCGCTGGTATGCCCGCGGTCGGCAAGGATGCCGATTTTGAAAGGATTGACGAGTAGCGAGTATCACGCATGTATCTGGTTGACACGGATGTCATCAGCGAGGCCCGCAAGGGAGGCAAAGCGAACGCGGGCGTACAGGAGTTTCTGGCTGCTCTCGCCAAGTCCGAAGAACCCCTCTTCCTGAGTGTCATCACCATCGGCGAGTTGCGCCGCGGACTGGAGTTGATCCGCCATCGCGGCGACACGAAGCAGACCAGCCTGCTGGAGTCCTGGCTCGAAAGATTGCTGGCCGACTACGGAGACCACGTGCTCGAGTTCGGCAGCGACGAGGCTCACGTCTGGGGTCGGCTCCGGGTTCCTCACCCCGAGAATGCAATCGACAAACAGATTGCGGCGACTGCCCTGACGCACGACCTGACTCTCGTCACCCGCAACACCGCCCATTTTTCCGGAATGGGTTTACGGATCCTGAATCCGTTTCGGTGAACCCCGCGGTGGATCACATACCTGGATATCCGGCTCGGCGCCGACTATCCGGGGATCAACCGGCCGACTTTGTCGGCAGGCAAGCCTCCGGCAAGTAAGTCGACCCTGTCGGCAAGGGGGCCTGCCGGCAGGCCAGAGGCGATAGCGAATCTGATTGCGCGAGAAAGCCGGGTTAAAGCCTCCCGGCAACTTCTGGACTCGCATCCAGTTCGGACAGTGGCATGTAAATCGCAACAAACTAAACCCAGTTCAGCGGGCCCCGCTCGAACCAAATTGATCTGTCCCCATTTTGCAGGCAGGCGAGAGGGATAGCCCCCGTTGCCGTGAGTCAGTCGGTCTTGAGCTCTTCCCGGATTACGCGACGAAGCATCGCTTCATCGACAGGATTTGATCCCACCGCCTGTCGCAACGCCTGATTGATCAGCGTCTGATACCCCGTGCCTTCGGATTCTGCTTTCGCCCGGAATGCCATCAGGACATCGTTGTCGAGCATGATCGTAATGCGGGTCTTGCCCTTGGCTTCATTCTGCAAGCGCGCGAGATGCGCAACGCTCTTGGCACGCTTTGCCTTCGAGAAGTCGTATTGCTTACGCATAGAAAGAGGCTTCCTTCCGCGTCGCCCTGCGTGCGGAAATGAGCCGGATTCGATTTTCAAGCCGCAAGGTGTAAACCACTGTCAGCAGACGTGCAGTCGTACTCATACCGATAAGCACCCACCGCGCTTCACCCTCGGAACTTTCGTCTTCCAGAGCGAGCGCGCCCGGGTCAAGGAGTGAAGTGGCAGCTTCCTCGAAGCCAACCCCATGCTTCCTGAGGTTTTCGGCCGCCTTGCCCGCATTCCACTCGATTTCTATATGCATTCAGTATGCATACCAGAATGGAAATGGCAAGCGCGGTGGCTCTCGGCGCAATCCCCCCTCAGGCCCGAACGGTCTTTCTCTGGGCATGTCATCGCGCACCTCCTTGTGCAGCGCTACCTCACCGGCAGATTACCCAGCCGGCGTCATGCCAGGCGAGATGCATTTCTCTTGCGTTTGCAACGAAATCGGTAGGCGTCATGGACTCGCGCGGATCAATATCCACGAACATCGACTTCGAAGGGAGGAGAGCTCACTGACGGCCCTTCCATATATCTTCTGACCTGCCGACAGGCCTACTTGTCGACAAAGTCGACCTACTTGCGGACAAAGTCCGCCGGTGGCTTCTGGTACCTGCCTGGCCTGCCGGCAGGCCCCCTTGCCGACAGAGTCGGCCTACTTGCCGGAGGCCCTCTTGTCGACAAAGTCGACCTTCCTGATCACCGCGTCTTCGCCGCTCCATTCACCAACGCCGCCCCCTCCGCCAACGCATGCATCTTGCCAATGGCGGAATGCCGGCTCCTCGGCACCAGCCCGCAATCCGTGCAGGCGATCATGTGCTCAGGGGGAACGAAGCGGAGTGCGTCTTCGATACGGCGGGCGATGAGGTCGGGGGTTTCGACTACTTCGGTGCCGACGTCAACCACGCCCACCATTACGTCCTTGCCCTCGAGCAGCTGCAGGACTTCGAGGTTGATGCCTGAGGCCGTGCATTCGACCGAGATCTCGTCAATGGAACTTTTCGCCAGCAGCGGCAGGGTGTGGTGATACTGGTTCCAGTCCTTGTTCGCACTCTTCCAGGCGATGACTTGCGGCACGCCATAGCCGTAGCAGATGTGCACGGCGCGTCTGGCGGTGACGCCTTCGAAGGCGCGTTCCAGCGCCGCCATGCCCCACTCGCTGACCTCGTCCAGGTAGATATTGAAGCACGGCTAGTCGATCTGGATGACATCGGCGCCGGCATCGGCCAGGGCGCGGGCTTCCTTGTTGAGCAGCTCCGCATACGCCAGCGCGAACTCCGCGTCGGCGCGGCCGCCGTATTCGTCGATCACGCTGTCGGCGACCGTCATGGGACCTGGCAGCGTGATCTTCACCGGCTTGTTCGTATGGGCCTTCAGGAATCTGAGTGCTTCCAGCTCCACCGGACCAGACCAGTTCATGGGTCCGAGCACCCGCGGCGCCTGCGTCTGCTGGACGTAGCGTTGTCCCCGGCTCTTGCGCAGCCCGAGCTGGTCGAAATCCACTTTCATCAGCGACTCGATGAAACCCCAGATGTAATGACGGCGCCGCTGCTCGCCGTCGGTGACCACATCGAGGGCTGCCCGCTCCTGCTCGTCGACCCAGATCTGGACGGCATCGTCCGTGCCTTCGGCCAGGAGTTCGGGCGGCAGGCGCCACGCGCCCCGCAGTTTTGCAGGCTCCGAGAGCCAGGCGGGTTTGGGAAGGCTGCCGACGATGCTTGCTCGAATACGGGACATTTTCACTATTTATCAAATTGTTAGAAGTACCGGAGGGTCTGCCACCGGCGCAAGGGCGGCCTAGTATCCGGCGGCGCGGGAAGCCAAGGCAACTTGCGGGTTAACGCGACCCCCAGCGACGGAACGGATCGAGGACAACCGCCTGGCCGCCCAGATGAGTCGCTGCCTCCCTTGGCGCACCGCAATTGGCGGACGATTGGCGGACGAGTTCATTCTGACCCGACATCGTGCTCCGTAGCGTGCCGGGTGCATGGCATTCACACGACTTTCACCCCCGTGTCATAACGCACGCGTGTGATGGCGACGGTCCCGCAAACGTCGTTGCCAAGGAACAGCACGCATGTCCCGATTTCTGCCGTGGAGTTCGCTGGCTGCATTGCCCCTGCTGCTGCATGCTCCGGGCGCAGCCGCCACGATGCTGGAATTTGGCTGCATCACCGGCAATTCGGCCACCGACTGCACGATTGGCGAGACCCAGCTGAGTGTGGAAGTGGTGGACTTTGCTCCCGGACAGGTTCAATTCATCTTCCGCAACACGGGCCCCGCCGCATCCTCCATCGCGGATGTGTATTTCGACGACGGGACGCTGCTGGGCATCGCCTCGCTCAGTGGCAGCGCCGGCGTCAGCTTCTCGCAGGGAGCGAGTCCCCCCAACCTGCCCGGCTGGAATGAAATAGACCCGCCGTTCCAGACCACTGCCGGATTTCTGGCCGACTCCAACTCCCCGGTCGCGGCGAACGGAGTCAACCCCGGCGAGTGGCTCATCGTGCTGTTCAACCTGGACAATAACGGCCAGTTCAGCGACGTCGTGAGCGAGCTGCTCAC
>JANNNQ010000339.1:0-1745 GCA_031398625.1 Pseudomonadota bacterium | reverse complement strand
GTGAAATGAGAATCTCCAACTTTCAAGTATGGCGTCTCGCATACGCCGAGTTTATCTTCATGGATACTCTTTTTCCCGATTTCACCAGAGGGCATTTTGCGTCTGCGCTCTGCGAGTATTCTCATCGCAGGCGTCGCTTCGGAGATGTTACGCTATGAGGGTTGAGTGAATTCGTCCGGAGTGTACGAAGCTCCATGCTCTCTGGGCGGGGTGTTTTGTCTGCGCCTTGGTCTTCCTGATCGCCGCCTCAGCGGCAATCCAAGATGCACCCCAGGGAGACGGGAGTCGACGAAACAGAGGCGGCGCGCGCATGTACGAGCTTATGAAGGACGGTTCCCTATTAGCGAGCGGTGTGCTGTGGACGCTCGCATATGTAGAAATGATAAGGCGGTCATTGCGTGGGCGTGGTTACGCAATGCCAGCAATTGCATTGGCTCTAAATCTTACATGGGAAGTTGTGTATACCGCAGTTGGATTTGCCAATTGGCCCAATGTTCAAGCGCCAATAAATGCAGTCTGGCTGATCCTTGATCTCGTTATTCTGTGGACGGTTTGGAGATTTGGGATGCCCCCGGAGCTTCCATCGAACCTTCGTTGGAAAGCTCTCTACTTGGGGTCACTCATCGCTGGCTCGCTAGCGCTTCAATTGGCTTTTCTTGCTCAGTTTGGAATAAGGTCAGGCGCTACCTACGCGGCGTTTTTACAAAATTTGGCTATGTCTTTAATGTTTGTCACGGCTATCTGGTTTCGATCCCCTCTGATACAGACAGCGAGGATAGCTGTCTATCGACTCACGGGCAGCCTGTTCGCCACAATCGCATTCGGTGTTCTGCGTGGTGTTTGGTTTGCCTTGGTAGTGGGATTTATCTGCCTAATTGTTGATGGAGTATGTGTTCGGCTCCTGACGCGCACACCGGCACGGAGTTAGCCGACGCAGAAATTGTTGCTGTGAGGGAGGCTCGGATCCAAGGCTTACGGACCTACTTGGTCGACATGCTGGGTGAGCGTCGCGGCGTCGACCTGTCCGGGGATGCCTTCCGAGGGTTCGGCCTAGGAGGCGCTCGGGGCCTGACATCTTGCCCGCAGGGGCCGACAGTTTGCTCCCGCACCGCATCATGCGTGTACCGTGGAATCATGCGTTCGGTGCTGCTCCTCCTTCGTCGCCGCGGCGGGACCCTTTAGGTCGGTCCTCTCGCCGCGGTGGTTCTGCGTGCCGGCCGATCACCGAGCCAGAGCAGCAGCCGACTCCCTAGCGGGGTCTGGCGAAGGACAATGAGGCGAACAGCATGAAGAACACGCAAATGCCCTCCGGGATGCCGATCCGCAAGTACCGGCCCTTTCACGAGCAGATCCAGGTCGACCTGCCGGACCGCACCTGGCCGACGAAACGGATCGAGGTAGCTCCCCGCTGGTGTGCCGTCGACCTGCGGGACGGTAACCAGGCACTGATCGACCCGATGAGCCCCGAGCGCAAGCGGCGGATGTTCGAACTCTTGGTTCGGATGGGCTACAAGGAGATCGAGGTCGGGTTCCCGGCCGCCAGCCAGACCGACTTCGATTTCGTCCGCGAGTTGATCGAGGGCGACCTGATCCCGGACGACGTGGTGATCCAGGTTCTGACCCAGGCGCGCGGGCCGTTGATCGAGCGCACCTACGAATCGATCCGCGGTGCCAAGCAGGCCGTCGTCCATCTGTACAACTCCACCTCGACGCTGCAGCGGCGGGTGGTGTTCAACACCGACGAG